>JBARIB010000952.1:0-2159 GCA_049799535.1 Allostellaceae bacterium
AGGTGCTTACCACTTGTATCGTCCAATTCGAACGCCTGATGCAGGTCCGATGGCGCCTTATCGAGCAGGCGGGCAACTCGCCGTTCGACGGGATTTTCGCCGTCTCGAGCGAACCCATGCTCAGCGCCTTGAACCAAATCAGCAACTAGCTAGCTAGCGTCGCTCCAGGGTCGGTTGGTCGCGCGAAACGCCGCCCGGGATGCGACGCTGCGCGGCGCTTTGCAAGAGCTCAGTTGTATACCGGCTTGGTTCCCGGGATCGGCGAATAGCCGAAGCTGCCGCGGGCGATGATCGCCTCACGCCCGCCCATGGAGGCGATGCGCGCCCGCTGGTCGGCCTTCGCCAATGCGTCGGCGGCCTCTGGATCGACAACGGCGCGCAGCGCGGCCGCGCAATCGGCGACGAGGCCCTGATAGCCCGGCTCCTGCGCCAGATCCCGAGCCTCCTGCGGGTCCGTGTCGAGTCCGAAGAGCTGCGGCGGCATTCCGACGTAATGGATGTATTTGAACGGGCCCCTACGGATCATGAAGGCGCCGGTGGCGGCTCCGGCGGCGTGATACTCGGAAAGGATGGTTCGGCCTGAGGCGGTGCCTCGCGCCAAGCCGAACAGCGATGCGCCGGGCAGGTCGCGATCGTCGCGATGCGGCGCCGCGCCGACGCATTCGATTATGGTCGGGAAGCAATCGACCAGCGACGCCGGCTCATGGCAGATGAAGCCCTCCGGCACCTCGGGCCCGGCGATAATCATCGGCACGCCGGCTGCCTCCTCGTACATCGTCGACTTCCCCCACAGCCGACGTGTCCCGAGGTTGTCGCCATGGTCGCTCGAATAAAGCACCCGGGTATTGTTAGCGAGACCGGTCGCGGCGAGCGCGCCCATCAGCTTGCCGATATTGTCGTCGACAAAACTGACCAGCCCGAAATAGGCGGCGAGCGCGCGCCGGAGCTTCACAGCGTCGAACCCCTTGTCATAAATCTGGCATTCGCGAAGCGCGGCAATATAAGGGTGGTCCGGCGCCCTCTCCGCCGCCTCATAAAGCGCCGGAAGCGGGACTTCGCGCTCGGGATAAAGGCCATACCATTCCGGTCGCGAGATCAGCGGGAAATGCGGACAGACCAGCGAGACGAACAGCACCCAGGGTTTGTCCGACGGCGCTGATGCTCGCGCCGTCAGCCAATCGACTGCGGCCGCGGTGATCTTGTCATCATAGTCCTGGTAGCTCGAATTGCCGCATCCGGCATCGTTGGCGAGGCGCAATGCCGCCTTGCGCACCGGCAGCGGGTCGCGCAACCAGCCGAGCGGATCGCCGATCCCGTCAACGATGTGCAACGCCATGATCTCTTCGGTGAAACCGTTATCGTCCTCGGCGCTTCTGAAATGCAATTTGCCAATCGCGGTAACCTCGTGGCCGGCCTGCCGCAACCGATGATGCCAGCTCGGCACACTGCCGTCATAGGGGATGCCGTTATCCCAGAACCGGATGCGATGGACATAGCGCCCCGTGGCCAGTGACGCGCGCGACGGGACGCAGATGGGCGAATTGCAATAAGCATTGCTGAACCGCACCCCCTTCGCGGCGAGGCGGTCGAGGTTCGGCGTGCGGATCGTTGGATGCCCGCCGCAACCGAGCACGCGCGGGTTGTGCTCGTCCGAGAGGATGAAGAGTAGGTTCGCGGGTTTCATATCTCCGATCGGTGCGTGGTGTGCAGGCCTTGCCCAGCTGTTGCCTTTAGGTAGCAGTAAAACTCGCCGGCGGGAAACGTATAGCCCCTTACAACATGGACTTAATGCCCACCGAGAAGGTATGGCCCTCGGGAGTCGTCTAATCTTGTGACGAAACAAGCATGGACTTGCGTCGCTCCAGCCCCTCCACGAACAAGTCGCCGGGCGCGTTCGCGCTTCTATGTTCGGGGCGGTTCGGGCCGCTGTTCGCGACACAGTTCCTATCGGCTTTCAACGATAATGCCCTGCGCAACGCGCTGGTGCTGATGATCGCCTACAGTGCCGATGCGGGCTCGCAAACCTCGGCCCAGGTCATGATCCCGCTCGCGGCCGGGCTGTTCATGGTGCCGTTCTTTCTGTGTTCGGCGACGGCCGGTCAAATCGCCGACGAATCGGACAAGGCATGGCTGATCCGGCTTATCAAGTTGCTCGAGAT
>JBARIB010000953.1:0-1782 GCA_049799535.1 Allostellaceae bacterium
TGCTTCTCAAGGTCCTGTGGCGCCCGTACCGCAGCGGCACACTGACCGACGAGGCGCTCGAAACGGCGGCGTTCACGATCTTCCTCTATGCCCGCATGCTCGGCTGCGCCGCCGAGATCGAGGACCACCTCAACCGCGGCTGCAACATGGACACGCGCACCCCCGCCTCGCAGTGCCGCTACGTCGCCTGAAATCGATCCCATCACTAAAGGAGCCCAGAAGTGACAGACATAACGGTTCTTGAACGCGTCCCCGCCAGGTTTTGGCCCCAGGGTTGGTGGAAGCTCGTCGACTTCCGCATCGGCGTGGTGCCGGCAGCGATTTATGTTCTGCTCGCCGCCCTCGTCACGTTCTTTATTGTGAGGGACGGGAAGCTTGCGAGCGATCTGCCGACAATGATCGCCGTGCTCGCCCTCGGCGGGTTCGGTTGCGCCGAGATCGGCAAGCGCCTGCCGGTGGTCAGGAATGTCGGCGCGGCGGCGATTTTCGCCACCTTCGTGCCCTCCTATTTGGCCTTTGCGCATCTCCTCCCTGAGGGAGTGCTGAAGCCGGTCGCAGAGTTTACGAAAGCATCGAACTTTCTCTATCTGTTCATCGCCGCGGTTATTGTCGGCAGCATTTTCGGCATGGACCGGCAGGTGCTGATCAAGGGCTTCTTGAAGATCTTTGTTCCGCTCGCAGCCGGTTCGGTCGTCGCCGGAGTGGTCGGGACACTGGTCGGCATCGCGCTCGGGCTCGGAGCCTATCACACCTTCTTTTACATCGTGGTTCCGATCATGGGGGGCGGTGTCGGCGAGGGAGCGATCCCACTGTCGATCGGCTATTCCGAGATCCTGCATCAAGAGCAGGGGCTGGTGTTTGCACAGATATTGCCGTCGGTTATGCTCGGCAGCCTCACGGCGATCCTGCTGGCCGGGGCCTTGAACTGGGTCGGCAAGAAGCGGCCGCATCTGACTGGCGAAGGGCGTCTGCAACCCGGCGTCGGCGAAGAGTTGCTGCCCGGCGAGGAGAAAGCCGCGGCCGCCTCCGTGGACCCCGCCGCCATTGCAGCCGCCGGCCTTACGGCCATCGCGCTCTACCTTCTCGGCATAGCTTGCTTCAAGCTGTTCGGACTGCCCGGCCCGGTGGCGATGCTGTTCATTGCCGTCATCGTCAAGCTGACCCGCGCCGTCCCACCGACGCTGCAGCTCGCCGGCCAGACCGTGTACAAGTTCTTCTCTGTGGCAGTCACCTATCCGCTGCTTTTCGCCATCGGTGTGTCAATGACGCCGTGGGCCAAGCTCGTCGCCGCAATCACCCCGGCGAACATCACGGTGATCGTCGCGACGGTGGCGACTTTGATGGCGACCGGGTTCTTTGTCGGACGCTGGCTCGGCATGTACCCGATCGAGGCTGCGATCGTGAATGCCACCCACAGCGGCCAGGGCGGCACCGGCGACATTGCGATCCTGACGGCGGCCAACCGCATGCAGCTGATGCCGTTCGCGCAGATCGCTACCCGCATCGGCGGCGCGATCACCGTCACATTGACGCTGATCCTGCTCGCCCGGTTGGGATAGCCCCGATTGGGATAGCCCCGATTGGGATAGCATTGTCCGACGCCGAGCCCCTTGCCGCCAAATCATTTCCGGCTAAATGAGAGTGTTTGGCAGCAGAGCTCGAGGTCCGGAGACGGTTCATGATGAAAGCTCGCAGGCGGCGAAGAACATCTCTTCCGACAATGATGACTGATCTGATATTGGCATCATGGGAAACATTAACACGTCGTGCGCTGCTGATCGC
>JBARIB010000954.1:0-3741 GCA_049799535.1 Allostellaceae bacterium
CCACGCTACCCACGCGGCCGCGCACCACCACAAGATGGCGCCTCTCACCGGGTCTACGGCCAATCAGCTGAACCAGCAAGAACTCTCCCGCCTTCAGACGGGGAGCTCGATGCCGCCACCGGCGGCTCCGATGGGGGCGATGCCGCCGCCGGCCCCAATGGGCGCGATGCCGCCACCCCCCCCGATGGCCAGCCCGTCAGGGGGAAACAGCATGGGAATGCCCGGTCCGAGCACGGGCGGGCCAGGCCTGACGCCCTACAGCACTGGCACCCCGCAACGGTAACCTGCTCGCGGACTGCGTCGAGGGCTTGAGTAGGCGGTAAGGGGGGCTGAAGCCCCCCTTTCTCTTGCGGGCTAGGGGCGAAGCTCAGGCTGCCACCGGGCGATGTTTCGACCGAGCCACTCAGGTCGGCTGTTCCGTATTTTTTTCGAAACCGAATAGCGCGACGCTTCGGCCCCCCGCACACTCGCCTCCGGCGTCGTTGCCGAACTGTTCGACAACAGGAGGCAGAGGATGAAATTTCGACATCTCACTTCGCCGAGGCTCGGCGCGTTTGCCGCCGGGTCGCTGCTGGCCGCAGCCGCAGTTCTGAGCCCGGCGCTGGCCCAGGCGCCGGCTCAGCAGCCTCCGGCTCGGAAGCCCAACATCATGTTCATCATGGCCGACGACATCGGCTTCATGCAGCCGAGCATCTACCACCGCGGCCTGATGGTTGGGGAAACCGCCAACATCGACCGCATCGGGCAGGAGGGCGCCATCTTCATGGACTACCTCGCCATGCAGAGCTGCACCTCGGGGCGCAACGCCTTCTTTACCGGGATGTATCCGCTGCGCACCGGCATGATCCCGCCGCAACTGCCGGGCAGCCCGTCCTATCTGCGGCCGGGCACCCCGGCGCTCGCCAAGTTCTTGATGGATCTCGGCTACACCACAGGCGAGTTCGGGAAGAATCATCTGGGTGACCACACCGCGTCGCTGCCGACGGCGCATGGGTTCCAGGAATACTGGGGCTACCTCTATCACCTCGATGCGATGCAGCAGACGAGCTTCCCCGACATCAACTCGTCGCCAACCGTGCAGGGCATCGCGCCACCGTGCAAAAACACCCCGGTCCCCGGGCTCCCCGAGGTCCCCGGCGCGGTGGATCCGACGACGACCTGCCTGACCCCGCCACGTCCGATTATTGCGTGCGCATCCTCCGACGGCACGGAGAAGAACCAGACGTGCAAGGACGAGGGCCCGCTGACGCTCGACCGATCGAGGACAGTGGACGAGGAAATCTCGGCCAAGGTCATCGATTTCCTCGACCGCAACGACCCCAAAAAGACCAACAAGCCGTTCTTCGTCTGGTACAACCCGGCGCGTATGCACATCACGACCATGCTGTCGGCGAAATATGAAGCCATGCTGGGCACGAAAGGCGGCAAGGACTGGGGCATCAACGAAGCCGGCATGAAGCAGCTGGACGACAACATCGGCTACGTTCTGAAGAGGCTCGAGGATATGGGCCAACTCGACAATACGATTGTCGTCTTCACGACCGACAATGGTGCTGAGACGGTTACCTTCCCCGATGGCGGCATCACCCCGTTCAAGGGCCAGAAGGGCGAGGCGTGGGAAGGCGGCTACCGGTCGCCGCTGGTCATCCGCTGGCAGGGGCACATCAAGCCGGGTACGGTGAAGAACCAGATGTTCGCAGCTCTCGACTGGCTGCTTACCCTGGTCGACATCGCCGGCGGGCCCAAGGGCGAAAGCCTCAAGGCGCAAATCGAGGCGGGCTCCTACCCCGGGATCGTGAAGACCACGCTCGACGGCTTCGACCAACGTGCCTATCTCGAAGGAACGTCGGACAAGTCGGCGCGCGACGTCTTCTTCTACTACTCCGGCGCGACGCCATCGGCAGTGCGATACAAGAACTGGAAGATGTATTACTCGATGGCGCCTAGTGGTGCTAGCGGCTGGTTCATGCCGCTCGTAAACTTCCACTGGACCCTTGTCGGTAACGTCAAGCGTGACCCCTTCGAGCAGACAATCAGCTTCGGGGAGTCAAAAACGGCCAATGGCATCAGGGGGGGCTCTCGGCTCGCCGCAGACCGCATATGTTTATGACTGGAACATGCTGCCGGTCGGCCAGCAACTCTGGGAGCAAGAGTTGGAGTCCTACGCAAAGTTCCCGCCGCTGCAAGCGCCGGAGACCTACAACCTGAGCGGCATTCTGCAGGAAATGAAAGCCCACAAAGGGGATGACTAGCACACTGCGACGAGCGTGAAGAATCGGCGCTGGCGTCCCAAAGCGGGGAGGCTGGCGAAGCAGGGCATCAACATCCCGATGCCGACTGGTAACTGAGTTTCAGAAGACGCCGGAACCGTGGCAGTGGCGGACAAGGACCGAACATTATGCCCGCGCTGTCAGCTCGACCTGGCAGCGCGGCTGTTCCTTATAGGGCTTCTCCTGACCTGCACCGCTGGGAGCGACCAAGATGATGTGGACACGCCCTTCCTCTGGAATCAGCCGCCGTGCGCTGCTGGCGAGTGTGGCTGCGCTTCCGTCGCTGCCCGGGCTGCTCGTTGCTACCGCGGCAAATGCGCAGGCCTCTGCCGGAGTTCTGCCTTCGTGGAACGACGGCCCGGCGAAGCAAGCGATCCTGGACTTCGTGCGCGCCACTACCGACCAGTCGAGCAAGAATTTTGTGACGCCGGAAGACCGCATCGCGACCTTCGACCAAGACGGCACTCTCTGGGTGGAGCATCCGCTCTACACACAGGCCATGTTCGCGCTCGACCGAGTGCATGTGCTGGCCCCGCAACACCCGGAATGGCGGAGCCAAGAGCCGTTAGTAACGGTTCTCTCCGGCAAACCCGAAGAGTTGGCGAAATTTACTGAACGGGATTGGTTTGAGATCGTAGCTGCCACCCATGCCGGGATGAGCACCGAGGCGTACCTCGGCATTGTTGCGCAATGGTTGGAGACGGCGAAGCATCCTCGGTTCAAGCGGCCATACACCGAACTCGTCTATCAGCCGATGCGCGAGGTTATGGATCATCTGCGCGGCAATGGGTTCAAGACCTACATCGTCAGCGGCGGCGGGCAGGAATTCGTGCGAGCTTATGCGCAGCGCGTATACGGCATTCCACCCGAGCAGGTTGTGGGGTCGAGCATGGCGACGGAGTATCAGATCAAGGACGGCAAGCCGGTGTTGATGCGCCTGCCAAAATTGTTCTTCAACGACGATAACGCTGGCAAGGTAATCGGCATCAACCTCTTTATTGGGAAACGCCCGTACGCCGCGTTCGGCAATTCCAACGGTGACCGCGAGATGCTGGAATGGACTGGTGCAGGCGCGGGCGCGCGGCTGGAGATGCTGGTTCATCATGACGATGCGGAACGGGAATATGCTTATGGCCCAGCGGGTGGACTGCCCGACACCAATGTCGGCGCGTTCCCCGACTCGCTGATGACGGAAGCAAAGACCCGTGGCTGGACCGTGATCAGCATGAAGAACGACTGGAAGCGCATCTTCCCGTTCGAGAAATAGCGCTGCATATCGGCGGTGGCGAGCGCTGACCGCGGTTAGGGAGAGAGGCTCGACGACATGGCCGCGCTGTCTGCGCCACACCGGCAGCGCTGCGCACTGTTCCTGGACTAGGAGTGGAGAATAATGATGCGAAGATATCGTTTATGGACACAGATGTGTTTTTGCCTCGGCCTTCTCGTGCTCGCCGGTTGCGCCGCGCAACCG
>JBARIB010000955.1:0-3722 GCA_049799535.1 Allostellaceae bacterium
AGGCACGCCAGGCCGGCGGCGGCGTTAGCCCGCCGCAGCGCGACTTTGACGGCCAGCCCCGCATCGAGTGCCGCCGCGAATGCGCCAACAAACGTATCGCCGGCGCCGGTCGTGTCCATCGGGTCGATCGCGAGCGCAGGCACGTCGAAGCGAGTGCCGTTGGCGAGAAGAGCGGTTGCTCCAACCGCGCCGCGAGTGACAACAAGCCCTTGCCGCAGACGGCCGGCGAACCGCATAGGATCGGCTCCCATCGTCCTAGCCTCGTTCTCGTTCGCCACGAGAAAATCGATGTCGGGCAACAATCCAAGGTCGATAGGCAGCGCGGGCGCCAGGTTGAGTAGGCAACGCCCGCCATGCCTGCGCACGCGCCGGATCATCGCCTCGGTTTCGCGCAACGGGACCTCCATTTGCCCGACAAAGACGGCGGCAGAGCTGAGCAGGTCGTCAAGAACCCAGTCCGACTGAATACCGTTATTGGCCCCCGGCGCTACCGCGATCATGTTCTCACCCGCTCGAGACACCATGATCGCGGCGCAGCCCGTCGGCTTCTCGATCGCTCGCACCAGACGCGTATCGACACCATCGCGGCGAACCAGATCGAGAGCGATCTCGCCAAACGAATCGCGGCCCACAGCGCCGACAAGGACAACCTCTTCGGAGCCAGCGCGTCGGGCAGCGAGCGCCTGATTGGCGCCCTTGCCGCCGGGAAGCAGCGCATAGTCGCCACCCAGCACCGTCTCACCGGTCTCAGGCAGGCGCGGGACCGGCACGATCAGATCGACGTTTATCGATCCAAATACGAGAATCATTTATTTGCTCCGGAGCGACGGAGTGGTCGCGAATTGATGGAAACCGTGAGGCCGGCGATGCGCATCCCGCTCTACCAAATCGATGCTTTTACAAGCCATGTCTTTGGCGGCAATCCTGCAGCCGTGTGCCCGCTCGCCGAATGGCTGCCCGAGGCAACGATGCAGGCGATTGCGGCCGAGAACAACCTCGCCGAGACCGCTTTCTTTGTGCCGCAGGGCGAGGGGTATCTGCTGCGCTGGTTCACGCCGACCGTCGAGGTCGAGCTCTGCGGGCATGCGACGCTCGCCGCGGGCTATGTCGTGACCCAGATTTTAAGTCGTGAGCGGCGCTCGGTCAGGTTCGACACCTTAAGGGCCGGCCCGCTCGAAGTGAGCTGCGAAGGCGACCTCTTGGCGTTGGACTTCCCGGCTTGGCCGCCGGAGCCGCGAGAGGCTGATCCGCGCATCCTTGCCGCATTGGGTGTTGCTCCTGCGCAAAGCTTTGTCGCGCGCGGCCGCACCGTCGCGGTTTATGACAGCGCCGAGGATGTGGCGGCCCTGAAGCCAGATTTCGCTGCGATGCGACGGATCGCGGGGGCGGACGCGATCGTGACTGCGCCCGGCCAGGACGGCATCGACTTTGTTTCCCGTTACTTTGCGCCAAACCATGGCGTCGAAGAGGACTGGGTTACCGGATCGGCGCATTGCGTATTGACGCCTTATTGGGCAGCGCGTTTTGGCAAAGAGCGGCTCGATGCACGGCAGATCTCCGCGCGCGGCGGTGCGCTGATTTGCACCTATCGCGGCGATCGCATCATCATCGCCGGCCGCGCCGCGCTCTACCTCGAAGGGACGATCACGATTTGAGCCGGGCCTCGAGGCGAAGGTAGAACAAGATCACTCGGCCGCTTCGCGCGCATCCTCGATCAGCGTCGCCACCACCGCCGGTAAATCCAGGAGGGCGTTCGCCTCGGTCTCTGGCAACGTTTCGACACCGCGGAGCTTGCGATCGACCGCACGACGTCGGACGCCGGCCTCCTCGACGACTTTCTGGGCTTCCTCGAGTTTCTTGTGCACTTTGTCGAGGAAGCCGCCAAACTTTTCGAATTCTGTCTTGACCGCTGACAATACTTGCCAGACCTCGCTGGAGCGCTGTTGGATCGCAAGAGTCCGGAAGCCCATGCGCAGCGAGGTCAGCAGCGAGACCAACGTCGTCGGGCCCGCCACCATGACATGACATTCGCGCTGGAGCCAATCGATGAGGCCCGGGCGCCTGATGACTTCGGCAAAAAGACCTTCGGTTGGCAAGAACATAACAGCGAAGTCGGTGCTGTGCGGCGGCGCTATGTATTTGGCAGAGATGTCTTTGGCGGCGGAGCGCACGCGCGTTTCGATGCCGCGCATCGCTGTTTCCGCCGCCTCATTGTCGCCGCGCTCGCTCGCCTCGACCAGCCGGTCGTAGTCCTCGGTCGGGTATTTCGCATCGAGCGGCAGCCACACCGGGGCTTGCCCGTCCCCCGGCAATTTAATTGCAAACTCAACGCGCTGATTGCTGCGGGGGCGGACCTCGACGTTGCGTGCGTATTGCTCGGCCGAGAGGATTTCATCGAGGATGTTGCCCAGGGCGACCTCGCCCCAGGTTCCCCGCGATTTGACGTTACTGAGAATGCGCTTCAAGTCGCCGACGCCACTAGCCAGCGCCTGCATTTCGCCAACGCTTTCGTAAACCTTTGTCAGTGAATCGGTGACCAGTTTGAAAGAGGCGCCGAGCCGCTGCTCGAGAGTTCCTTGCAATTTCTCATCGACCGTCTGCCGCATCTGCTCGAGCTTCGCAGCGTTGTCCGCGCGGAGCACATCGAGGCGTCCTTCCACGCTGAGACGCAGTTCGGCCGCAGCAGCACCGAGCTGCTCAGCCAGTTGCCTGAGGCTGAGCTGCACCTCTTCGCGCAAGGCCTTGGCGTTCGTCGCAGCTTCGGCTCTCGATTCAGTGAGACGATGCGAGAAGCCTTCCAGCTGTATTTGCTGTCCAGAGGCAAGATCCGCGATCGAGCTTCGAACATTTTCTGCTAAGGATCCGAAGCTTCCGATGACTTCCTCGCGCAGTAGCTTGGACCCGGCAGCGCTCTCCTGGCGCCCACGCGCAAATTCGTCGCGCAAGTTCTGCTCCAGTCTGGCCAGAGGTGCTTCGAGGCTCTGCTGCTGAGATGCCGTGCCAAAGCGAGCCATGCGAAGCACGATTACCGCGGCGACCGCGGCTCCGACCATCGCAACGGCGACCGTCGCGATCGGAAGCATTTCTATCGACATATGGAAAAGCGGCCGATCGGGGCCAGCGCGCGACGAGGTCGCGAGCTTAGTCCCGGGGCCGGCCATACCGCATCATGGTAAGAACATAGAGCGAACATCGTGTGAAAATAATCCGGACACCGAGCCTTTGTCGAGAAATTCTGTGCAGTTCGGGTTAACCTGTGGTTACGCCGCACTTCCGGCCGCAATCATCCTCACGGCCGGTCGGGCCGGCTTGAAATTCGAACGTGCTCGATTCGATAAAGGCCTTGCCACGATGCCCACCGACGCCAAAACCTTCGCGCTGTTCCCGCATGATTGGCATTCGGTCGATTACGTCTCGCAATGGATCAAGCGCGACGCGGCCCGCGACCCCGAGCGCCGACCGCTGCTGCAGCAGATGCTGTCGTTTGCGCCGTTCCCGCGCGAGGCCGAGATTGAGGTGCTGGATGTCGGCGCCGGCTACGGTGTCGTCAGCGAAGAAGTGCTGCAGGCCTTCCCGGCGGCTCGCATCACATTGCAGGATTATTCAGGGCCCATGCTCGACCAGGCCCGACAGCGCCTTTCAGATCATTCCGACCGGCTTTGTTATGTGCTTTGCGACCTCACGGACCCGTCGTGGCCGCAGCAAGTTGGCGGCCCCTTCGA
>JBARIB010000956.1:0-1999 GCA_049799535.1 Allostellaceae bacterium
TCCAGGACCTCATGGATGATCGCGAGGTTCAACGCGTAGTCGCTCTTCGGTCGCACCTGCCAATAGCGGGTCGCCTTGCACGCCGTGATCGTGGCACGCGGATCGATGTAGGTGCAGCGCATTCCCCTCGCCACCGCGCCCATGAACGCCTTGGCCTCCTTGACCATCAGCGATTCGACGATGTTACGGCCATAGAGCACAAGGTGCTTGCAATGCTGCAAATCGAAAATGAGCTCCGCCGCGCCGAACCCGTACAGCGAACGCGACGCGTTATGAGCATTGCCCATGCAACCGGCATCGTGATTGAAATAGTTCGGCGAACCGAGAGCGTGCACAAACGTACGGGTCAGGTCCACAAACGGGCCGCCCCGATCGGACAGCGCGATACCGCGCCCGCCGAAGGCCTCGATCGTCTCCTTCAGCTTCTCTGCGACGTAGTCCAGCGCCTCATCCCAGGACGCCCGCCGCCACCGGCCGCCACCACGCTCGCCAGCGCGGATCAGCGGCGTCTGCGGACGCTCGTCGTCGGATTCGAGAAACAGACCGGCCGCGCCTTTCGCGCAGAGGCTGGCGCCGAGCGCCTCGTCGTGCAGATTGCCCTGCAACCAGGTCACCCGACCATCCTCTATCGTCACCTCCATCGGACACCGCACCGCGCACATCCCGCACATGCTGTAAACCATCCGTCGGCCCGGAACGGCCACACCGCTTACATTCGGCGCCATCAAAGAACTCATCGCAACTCCTCTAACGTCGTTATCGGCCATGTCATGCCTCCAATCTGCAGCCCGAGAATCCACACCGACCAGGCACCACGAGCGTCCTCGCCGACCCCCGGTACCTATGCACCATGATGATCTGCATGACCTGCGGGTCAAACTGCTCCAGTCGCTCGACCGGCTTGCCTGCTTCGAGGTGATACGCCGTCCCACCCCTGGCGCGCTCACGTGCCCGCGACGCGTTCGGCCTCGCGTATCGCGGCGTTCGCTTTAGCATCACCGCCCAGGACATCCTGCTCGGCCCAGTGCACGCAATCATCCCGGCGTTTCCCAGATCACCCGTAACATTCCTATGGGGCTGTTCCTACATCATTCTTACATTCATTGTTGCTAGCCAGAGCGCAGGTGGGACTTTGGCTTGTACACAAGATATTGCACTTCCTCTGTCTGTCGTCTCGTGCCAACGTCGCGCATGCGCTCAGTATGGGGTGCTTTGCTTCTGGAAAGAGAGGGTCGCGTTCCCCTGGAGCAAGCCCTTGGAGAACGCGAAGAGCCTCTTTTCAAAAAGCATTCCATGCGAAGACATCACTTCGTCAGAGCGTCAATGCGGGTTATTGCATCGCTTTGGACTCCGCTGCGAGTTCCTTGTCGAAGTCCTTCGCATCGACGTTCAACTGCTTCTCGGTCTTCTTTTGCGCCTTGGCGGTGGCCTTGGCGATCTTGTCTTCCAGGCTGGATTTGCCGACGACAACCAGTGCCGCCGTCCCTGCGTCGAGGTACTCGCCCAGGTCCTTCATGTCCGAGCGCGACATGCCGTGCCAGACGTGGCCAATTACTCCGCCCGCGACACCTCCGACGGCCGCACTGGCGATAATCGAGGGGGGAAAGAGCACCCCCACGACGGCGCCGACGGCAATCCCCGTCCAGGCACCCTTCTGCGTAGGCTTTTCGTGCTTGCTCACATGCACATTGCCATCCGCGTCCTTTTCCACAACAGCGGCGTCGTAGGTGTCGATCACCCCATCACTGTACAGCTGCTTCACCGCCGTGTAGTCCATCTGTGCATCGTCCACACTGCCATAGCTCGCGATGAATACAAACACATTCTGATTATCTGCCATAACTGACTCCTTTTGCTTGAGCTGCTCTCCAGCCCACAGAGTGACTATTCCCTACTCTCACGTGGCCACTGGATATGGCCACACTCATGTGTGGAGCGCTGATCAGCAGAACCTCCACAGCATCAGTGTAGCCGAAGATGTGGTCGAAAGCTATATCCC
>JBARIB010000957.1:0-2086 GCA_049799535.1 Allostellaceae bacterium
AGGATAGGTGGTTGAGACCGCTCTTGTCGCCGCGGATGCAGAAGAAGGCGTGGTGATCGACATAATCGTCGCCGCGGTCGAGGCGGTTGAACGAGCCGACGATGTTGGTCTTCTCCCCGGCATAGAACTCGTCCGAGCAACGGAAGCCGAGCATCTCGCGGTACCAGCCAAGCGTCTTGTCGAAATTCTTCGTCATGATCACGAAGTGGCCAAACCGCTTGATGTGCGAGGGGCCGGGCTCGATGCGGAACAACTCGCCCTTGCGGCGGTATTTGTTGTCGCCGGAATTTACCGCCGGACGCTTGACCGGGATCGGGTCGAGCATCTCCATGCCGTAGACGACTTCGACCTGATATCCATCGGGGTCGGTCAAGCGCACCCGCTTGCCGCCGCCGGGCTCGTCGATGTTCTCGATCGGCGAAGCGCCCTCGACCCGCGATAGTTTCTCGAGATCCCCCATGCTTGCGGCGTGGACGGCGATCCCGACATAGCGCGGCTCGCCCAGTTCGGTCACATGGAGATGGTGGGGCGCATCGGTGCCGCGCATGTAGAGAGCGTTCTTGGTCCGATCTGAGCGGACCATGCCGAAATCGGTCAGGAACTCTTCTTGCTTATCGAGATCGGGCGAGCGCAATCGCCCATAGGCGAGATCGAAGGCTTTGATAACCGGCATCACTACCTCCCAGAAAGCAGACTATCAACCAATCCTAGTCCATTTCCGCGTTGCGAGCCAATCCTCGGTCGCGTTCTCGAAACCCGTACCGAAGCAACCCGAAAATTGCCGCCTTCTCAATGCACATTCGCGCCCGAAGGTGGCCAGGCGGGGCGAGCCTTTCCTCAACTTTTACGAGTGATTTGCTGCAGACTCGCTGCAGATGCAGCTAGCGAAAAATCCTGTGCCGCTTTTAGTTGTAATCGGATCACATGCCGAGATAAGCACGCCGGATGCGATCGTCGGCAATCAGCGCCTCATGCCGGCCTTCGAGGACGACCCGGCCGGTCTCGAGTACATACCCGTAGTCGCAGGACTCGAGCGCTTCGGCGACGCGCTGCTCGACGAGCAGCAAGGTAATCCGGTCTTCGCGATTGAGCGCCGCGATGCGCTCGAAGATCAGATCCGCTACCGCCGGTGCCAGACCCATCGACGGCTCGTCCAGCAGCATGAGCCGCGGCGAGGAGGCGAGTCCGCGGCCGATCGCGAGCATCTGCTGCTCACCGCCGGAAAGCGTGCCGGCGAGCTGGTGGCGCCTTTCGGCAAGTACCGGGAACAGCGCGAAAATGCGCTCGATATTGCGCGCCCATTCATGGCCACCGCTCTGGGGATAAGCGCCCATCTCAAGATTTTCGAGCACGGTCAGCGTGCTGAACACCTGCCGGCCCTCCGGGACGTGCGCGATGCCGAGATGCGCGCGCTGCCACGGCGGCACGCCGAGGAGGTCACGTCCATCATAGATAACCCGGCCGGAGAGCGGCGTCACCGTTCCCGAAATCGTCTTGAACAAAGTAGTCTTACCGGCCCCATTCGGCCCGACAATGGCGACGAACTGGCCTTCGCCGACGGCGAGCGATACGCCGGAAAGCGCGTGCAGCCCGCCATAGGTCACTGTCACCCCGTCAACCGTCAACATCACCCATCTCGAAAGCTGAAATGTCTCCTCGGGGGCCCACAGACTTGGATCATGACGGGATGGCTTTCTCCTCACAAGCCGCCGCCGTTTCGGTGTAGTTTAGGGTGCGACTACCGGCGCTATGCCGATCATGAAGGAGCCTAACGGGGAGGGAGTTATGACCGACCTACGCATCGCCACCATCGAAGGCGCGGACGCGATCCTCGAGGAGGCTGCGGTGCAGGATTTTGCAGCCGGTCTGCGTGGCCCGCTGCTGCAACCCAGCGACGGGAATTATGACGAGGCCCGCAAAGTTTGGAACGGGATGATCGATCGCCGCCCGGCGCTGATCGCCCGTTGCGCAGGAGTCGCCGATGTCATTGCTGCGGTGCGCTTTGCGCGTGCCCACGAGCTCTTGGTGTCCGTCCGCGGAGGCGGCCACAACATCACCGGCAACGCCGTCTGCGACGGCGGTCTGA
>JBARIB010000958.1:0-2086 GCA_049799535.1 Allostellaceae bacterium
ACCCTATGTGCGCAGGTCGCCGAGGCGTCGGTCGGCGACAAGGGCGAGGTGCGGGTGCATCGGGTCGTTGCAGCGATCGACACCGGCCACGTCGTCAACCCCGAGATCCTGCGGGCGCAGACCGAAAGCGGCATCGTCTACGGCCTGTCGGCGGCGCTCTATGGCGCGATCACGATCGAGAACGGGCGAGTGAAGCAAGGCAATTTCGACGATTACGAGATGCTGCGCCTCGCCGACATGCCTGTTGTCGAGACCGTGATCGTACCGAGCGGCGGATTCTGGGGCGGTGGTGGCGAGCCTGGCGTTCCGCCTCTGGCGCCGGCGCTGTGCAACGCGATCTTCGCCTCCACCGGCAAGCGTGTCCGCTCATTGCCGCTGAAGGACCAGGACCTCAAGCGAGCGTGAGCCGATTGCCCGCATTGGCCTTCCCCTGGTCAGCGATCTGCGACCGAGGCTGTTGGCCTGGGTGGGTGAGGGTGTTGCCGCTCCTGCTGGGTATCGCGACCGCTGCCGCAGCGGCCGAGCCGCCGCCGGGCGCAACATCGTGCTCGGGCTGTCACCCGCCGAGCGCCTCGGCGGAGACGAAGGTGCCACCATTGCGCGGCCAAAACCCGGCGGAAATCGTCGCGGCGATGCAAGCCTTCCGCTCCGGCGGGCGCCCGTCGACAGTGATGGGACGCATCGCAAAGGGTTTCTCCGACGCCGAGATCCGGGCGATCGCCGCTTGGGTGGCGGCGCCGCGCTGAGTCAGGCCGTGATCAGGATCTCGCGACGAGCATTTCTGAGGGGCGGAGCCGCGGCAATCGCGCTGTTGCCGAGGCCGTCGTTGGCTCAGGCAAAGCCCCGCATCGTCATCCTTGGCGGCGGTTTTGGCGGCGCTACTTGCGCGCGAGCGCTGCATCGCGCCGATCCGCAATTCCAGGTGACCCTCGTCGAGGCAAACCCGACCTTCACGGCTTGCCCGTTCAGCAACGCGGTGATCGCTGGGCTGCGCGACATGTCGGCGCAGCGTTTCGGCTATGACGCGATCCGCGCCGAGGGCATTGCCGTCGCGCAGGATCGGGCGACGGCAGTCGACCCGCAGGCCCGCCGCGTCTCGGTCCGCGGCGGCTCGACACTCGACTATGATCGGCTGGTATTGGCGCCCGGGATCGCGATCCGCTGGGATGCGCTGCCCGGTTATGACGAAGCCGCCGCTGCGGTCATGCCGCACGCCTGGATCTCCGGCGAACAGACCTTGCTGTTGCGCCGTCAACTCGAGGCGATCGGTAATGGCGGCACGGTCGTGATCTCCGCCCCGGCCAATCCGTTCCGTTGCCCGCCCGGGCCCTATGAGCGGGCCAGCCTGATCGCCTATTACCTGAAGAAGACGAAACCGCGCTCGAAGCTGATCATCCTGGATGCCAAAGATAGCTTTTCGAAGCAGCGGTTGTTTCAGAACGCTTGGCAGCAACTCTATCCCGGTCTGCTCGAATGGGTATCGTTGTCGAATGGCGGGAAAGTCAACTCGGTCGATGCCAAGACTCGCACGCTGGTCACCGATTTCGCGACGTACAAGGCCGATGTCGCAAATGTAATCCCGCCGCAGCGGGCCGGCGGCATCGCCGAAATCGCGGGGGTGGCGGACCGCACCGGCTGGTGCCCGATCGATCCGACAACCTTCGAATCACGCCTGCAGCCGAATGTCCATGTCATCGGCGATGCCGCGATCGCGGGAGCGATGCCCAAATCGGCCTTTGCGGCCAATGCCCAGGCAAAAGTCTGTGCAGACGCGGTCGCTGCGCTATTGCATGACGAGACACCGCCCGTGCCAAAGCTGATCAACACCTGCTACAGCCTCGTCGCCCCCGATTACGGCATCTCGATTGCCGGGGTGTATCATACTGTGAGCGGGCGGCTCGCCGATGTCGAGGGTGCGGGCGGGGTCAGCCCACTCGACGCGTCGGCCGATTTTCGCGCCCTCGAAGCGAGTTATGCGGAAGCGTGGTTCCGTACGATTACAACGGAAACTTTCGGTTGAGGTGGTGCTAGCCTCGGCCGCAATGGTGATGTTGGGCGCCGCGGCGGAAGCAGAGAGGCTGCAGCC
>JBARIB010000959.1:0-3793 GCA_049799535.1 Allostellaceae bacterium
GCCGAGGCTGACCCGAATCGTCGAAGCGGCCACGGCGGACGCGATGCCCATCGCTGCGAGAACATGGCTCGGCCCGACTTTGCCGGAAGAGCAGGCGGCACCGGCGCTGACCATCACACCGTCGAGATCAAGGGCGATGACTTGAGTTTCGGCAGGTATCCCGGGCAAAGCAATCGCCGAGGTATTCGGCAGCCGAGGAACGCCGGTGCCAAGCACGACTGCTTCGGGCGCCATCGTGGCGATTGCAGCTTCCAGTTCATCGCGCAACGCGCGAACGCGATCGTAGACGGCGATTTCCGCAGCGGCTGCCTTCGCAGCGGCGGCAAAGCCGGTAATTCCTGCAATATTCTCGGTACCGGCGCGACGCCCCCGTTCCTGCCCGCCGCCGCGCAACAACGGCGACAGCTCCAGCCGCCCGATAATCACCAGAGCGCCCACCCCCGGAGGGCCGCCAAGCTTGTGCGCGGACAATGTAACGAGATCGACGCCGATAGCGGCGGTCTCGATAGAAAGCTTACCGGCCGCTTGCACCGCGTCACAATGAAATAGCGCGCCATGTCGCTTGGCGATCCGCGCGATTTCCGCCACCGGCTGGATTACGCCGGTCTCATTGTTCGCAAACATCACCGAAACCAACGCTGGCCGCCGATCATCGGCGAGCAGCGTGTCAAGGGCTTCGAGCGCGACGATGCCGTCGCGATCTACCGGGATCACCTCGGCTCCAGGCGCGGCCTGCCGGACCGAGTCGTGCTCGACCGCGGAAACGAGAATGCGCTCGCGGCCGCATCCGAGCAGGGCGAGGTGATTAGCTTCGGTACCGCCGCTCACAAAGATGACCCCGTCCGGGTCTGCGCAACCGATCAGCGCTGCGATCGCTTCACGAGAGCGCTCGAGAATCTGCCGCGCCTCGCGGCCGCGCCGGTGAACCGAAGATGGGTTCCCCCAGCGGGCCGACGCCTCGGAAATGGCCGCCACTGCTTCGGCGCGCAGCGGAGCTGTCGCGTTCCAGTCGAGATAAGTTTCGCGCCGGCTCGTTTGAGGGCCGCTCATCCCGCCCCCGCTACAGCGGCGCCGCGGAACGTTTCACAATGGAGGCGGCCCGCCGTTCCCAACACACGATGCTCGCAAACATCGGCGAGAGAGACCGAACTCAAGAAAAGGTGGATCTGATTGCCGAGTTCTTCCCAGAGATCATGGGTCGAGCAGCGAGTCTTGTTCCCACGGCAGCCGACGGGAGCCCCCGGTGTGCAGCGTGTCGCTCTGATCGGTTCGTCGACTGCCAAAATGATATCGGCGATGCGGGTGTCGCCGCGGTCCTGAGCGAGCAGGTAGCCGCCGCCGGGGCCACGCACGCTCTTGACGAGCCCGGCCTTGCGCAACAGCGCAAAGAGCTGTTCGAGATAGGACAACGAGATCTCCTGCCGCTCGGCGATCTCGGCGAGCGAAACCGGAGCGCCTTCACTATGCTGCGCGAGATCCACCATCGCCATTACGGCATAGCGTCCCCTTGTGCTTAACCTCATGGGGTCGCCCTCAATCGCCGTCCGCGCCGTTGCCGGATGAGCCTGCGACGAGGCGAAGCGCCGGCTGCTCGGCCGGGCCAGGATCGAGGCCGGGCGATTGCTTTGGTTCTAGGTGCTCGAGCTCGGCAACACGCGTCTTGAGGTTTGTCACCTCATCGAGGAGACCGTTAAGCGCGCGCGCAATCGGGTCAGGAATGTCGCCACAGACGCCATAGGGCTGGAAGCTAGCCGCCGATGCCGGCGAAGCGCTGGGCCGAGCGACCTGGCGCGCCGGGTTGCCGACCACCGTGGCCCCGTCCGGCACCTCTGTCAGCACGACCGCAGCGGCGCCGATGCGCGCACCGTCGCCGATCCGGAAGGGCCCGAGAATCTGTGCATGCGAACCGACAATCACACCATTCCCGAGAGTGGGATGCCTCTTCTCCTGGCGCAGTGATGTGCCGCCCAGGGTGACGCCCTGGTAAAGAGTGCAATCGTTACCGATTTCGGCGGTCTCTCCGATCACCACGCCCATGCCGTGGTCAATGAATACCCGCCTGCCGATGCGCGCCCCAGGGTGGATCTCTATGCCCGTCAAGATCCGCCCCACATGTGAGACGAACCGGCCGGCGAGCAGCCATCGGCGCCGCCATAGCCAATTCGCCAAGCGATGATAGAGAAGCGCGTGAAACCCAGGATAGCAGAGTACGACCTCAAGACGCGACCGGGCGGCGGGGTCGCGGGCGAGAGTGGCGTCTATCTCTTCCCGCAGGTTTTTCAAAAGCATCGCGTTTCCTATCTATGTTAGGCTTAGCGTTGCTGCGCGGGACCGCTTCACCGCGCTGAGCGAGCCCGAGCGAAAGATATAATTGTCCGACGAAAGTGATCAAGAAATACGGCCACTATCACGAGCCCAAAGCTGGGAATTTCCTACCAGCTCAGTGGGATTTGAGCTGGATCGACGATGCCTGACGTAATCATCAACGGCCCGGACGGTCGAATCGAGGCGCGGTACCATCATGCCAGAGCCCCCACCGCACCGATTGCACTCGTTCTTCATCCGCATCCCCAGCATGGGGGCACGATGCACAACAAAGTCGTGTACGCCCTGCACCAATGCTTCGTGCGTCGCGGCTTCTCGACTTTGCGTTTCAACTTTCGCGGGGTCGGACGCAGCCAGGGCAGTTTTGATCGGGGCGAGGGCGAGCTTTCAGATGCCGCCTCGGCGCTCGACTGGGCGCAAACCTACAATCCGAACGCTCAGTCTTGCTGGGTGGCGGGTTTCTCCTTTGGCGCGTGGATCGGCATGCAGCTACTCATGCGAAGGCCGGAGATCGAGAGCTTCATCTCGATCGCGCCCCCAGCCAATATCTACGATTTCTCTTTTCTCGCACCCTGCCCATCGTCCGGGCTGATTCTGCAAGGAGACCGGGATACGGTCGTGCCTATCGAGTCGGTGCAAAAGCTCGTCACCAAGCTCTCGCATCAGCGAGACATCAAGATCGACTTTCGCAAAATCCCAGGGGCCGACCATTATTTCGCCGCTTCCATCGACGTGCTCGCGAGCCATGTCGAGAGCTATATCAGCGATCACCTTGGCACTGGCGGTAAGACCCGCACCGCAACCCAGGGTCGCGGAGCCCGCTAAATTGTCAATCGGCGAAGGGGTCACGGACGAGGACCGTGTCCTCGCGTTCGGGGCTTGTCGACAATAGCGCAACAGGGGCGCCGATCAATTCTTCCAAACGCCGAATGTATTTGATCGCAGTGGCCGGCAAGTCGGCCCAGGAGCGCGCCCCGCGGGTGCTTTCGCGCCATCCCTCGGCGGTTTCATAGACCGGCTCGAGCCTCGCCTGAGTGGTCATCCCGGCCGGGACATAGTCATAGGTCTCGCCGTCGCAGCGATAGGCGGTGCAGAACTTGACCTCGTCGAAGCCGTCGAGCACGTCGAGCTTGGTCAGCGCGATGCCGTCAATGCCGCCGCTCTTGACCGCTTGCCGCACCGCGACCGCGTCGAACCAGCCGCAGCGCCGCGGCCGTCCGGTCACCGTGCCGAACTCTCGGCCGCGCTCGCCGAGGGTCTGACCGACCGCATCGGTCAGCTCGGTCGGAAACGGGCCGGCGCCGACTCGCGTCGTATAGGCCTTGGTGATACCGAGGACGAAGCCGATCGCCGAGGGCGCGATCCCCGAGCCGGCCGCGGCCTGGCCGGCCACCGTGTTCGACGAGGTGACGTAGGGATAGGTGCCGTGATCGACATCGAGCATCGCGCCCTGCGCCCCCTCGAACAG
>JBARIB010000960.1:0-23140 GCA_049799535.1 Allostellaceae bacterium
GAGCTGCCGTCTGATCCGGCTTTGCGCGTCATGGCGCTGGAGTCACTGCTGGTCGAGAAGGGATTGGTGGATCCCGCTGCGCTCGACGCGCTGATCGACGCTTACGAGCACAAGATCGGGCCGCGCAACGGCGCGCGGGTCGTCGCGCGCGCCTGGGTCGATCCCGAATTCAAAAAACGGCTCCTCGCTGATGCGACCGCGGCGATCGCCGAGCTCGGCTACGAGGGTGGCCAAGGGGCGCACATGGTAGTTGTCGAGAACACGCCGGAGCGTCACAACCTCGTCGTCTGCACCCTCTGCTCCTGTTATCCCTGGCCCGTCCTCGGTCTGCCGCCGGTCTGGTACAAATCGTCGCCGTACCGGTCGCGCGCGGTCATCGATCCGCGCGGCGCATTGCGCGAGTTTGGGCTCGAAATCGGCGAGGATGTCGAGATCCGCGTCTGGGACTCGACCTCGGAAATGCGCTATCTGGTGCTGCCCGAGCGCCCCGTCGGCGGCGAGCATCTCAGTGAGGGCGAGCTGGCCGCCCTGGTTACCCGGGACGCGATGATCGGCACTGCTAAGGTCACTCCTCCAGGAGCCCCGCGATGAACGGCGTGCACGATATGGGCGGCATGCACGGCATGGGGCCGATCGCGCCCGAGCTGAACGAGCCGGTGTTTCATGAGCGCTGGGAGGCACGGGTCTACGCGCTCAACCGCGCGGTGGGGCTTCTCGGGAAATGGAACATCGATGCCGGGCGGCACTCACGCGAGCGGATACCGGCGGCCGACTACTTGCGCATGAGCTATTACGAAAAATGGCTCGCCGGGCTCTTCATGCTATTGCAAGAAAGCGGTCTCGCCACGAAGGCCGAGTTGGAGAGCGGCCGGCCAGGACCCGGTGCCGTCAAGGCTACCCCGGCACTGAGCTCCGAGCAGGTCGCCGGGGTGGTGGCCGCACGCGGCACCTTCGAGCGCCCGGTCAATATGCCGCCGCGCTTTGCGGTGGGCCAGCCGGTACGCGCGAAGAAGATCAACCCGACCGGCCACACGCGTCTCCCACGCTACGCCCGCGGCAATCTCGGCATCGTCGACCATATTCATGGCGCGCATGTCTTTCCCGACACCAACGCACATTTTCGCGGCGAGAACCCGCAGCATCTCTATTCGGTGCGGTTTTCGGCGCGCGAGCTGTGGGGCGAGGCGGCGGCGGCGCGGGACGCCGTCTACATCGATCTTTGGGAAAGCTATCTCGATCCCGCCTAACCCGATGATGAACCACATGACCGTCCCCCCTTTACCTCGCGACGCGGGCGGGTCGGTTTTCGCCGAGCCTTGGCAGGCCCATGCCTTCGCGCTGGCTGTCAAATTATCGGAGGCCGGATTGTTCAGCTGGAGCGAGTGGTCAGCGGCGCTTGCCGACGAACTCGCCGAAGCGAGCCGGCGCGGCGAACCCGACGACGGCTCTCTTTATTACCATCACTGGCTCGCCGTGCTCGAACGCCTGGTGGGCATAAAGGAACTCGTCACGCAGCAGGCTCTGCTCGCGCAAAAGGGCGCATGGGCGGAAGCCTATCGACGCACTCCGCACGGCAGCCCGGTCACGCTGAGCGGACCTTCCCACCCCAGCCCTCTCGCCTCTCGCGAGGAACGGGAGGGACCCGCATCAGCGGGAGGGTGAGGAGCAGCAAGCACCGGTAACTCCGCGCTCATGGCTCTGCTGCGCTCCGCCGCCACGGTCGGCTCTTATACTCTGCTGAGCCGCGTTTTCGGTTTCTTGCGCGACATCCTGACTGCCGCCCTTCTCGGCGCGGGGCCGGCGGCGGATGCGTTCTTCGTGGCGCAGCGGCTGCCTAATCTGTTTCGCAGCCTGTTTGCCGAAGGCGCCTTCAGCGCGGCTTTCGTGCCGCTTTTCGCCGGCACGATGGCCGAGCATGGCCGAATGGCGGCGCGGCTCTTCGCCGAGGACGCACTGGCGGTGCTGTTGGCGGCACTTCTCGGCTTCGTGATACTGGGTGAAATCTTCATGCCCGCGGTCATGGGAGTGATCGCGCCGGGGTTCGGCGACAATCCGGCCAAATTCAGCCTCGCCGTCGAGCTCGCCCGGATCACCTTTCCATATCTGCTCTTCATCGCACTGGTCGCGCTGCAGGGCGGCGTGCTGAACTCCGTCGACCGGTTCGCGGCCGCCGCGGCAACCCCTATTCTGTTGAACTTGTTCCTAATTGCCGCGCTGCTGTTGATGGATAGGTTTGGATGGCGCGACGGCCGCGCCCTCGCCTGGGCGGTTACTGCAGCGGGCTTCGCGCAATTCCTGTGGCTGATGTCGTCCTGTGCGCGCGCCGGTCTTGCATTGCGGCTGCCGTTCCCTCGTTTGACGCCGGGCGTGCGCCGCACACTTGCGGTAATGGCGCCAGGCACTTTAGGAGCCGGCGTCACGCAGCTCAACCTGTTGATTTCGACGGCTCTTGCCTCCCTATTGCCGGGGGGCTCGGTATCGTACCTGTATTATGCTGATCGCCTGAACCAATTGCCGCTCGGCGTCGTCGGCATTGCCGTCGGCACCGCCATTCTGCCGCCGCTGTCGCGCCAGGTGAGGCTCGGGCACGCCGCCGACGCGATGACGACTCAGAATCGCGGGATCGAGCTGGCGCTTTTGCTGACCTTGCCGGCCGCGGTGGCGCTGGGATTGCTCGCCCAACCGATCCTCGCGGTGCTGTTTCAGCGTGGCGCCTTCGGCCCAACCGATACCGCCGCGACTGCCGCGGCTCTCACTGCCTATTCTGCTGGCCTCCCGGCCTTTGTGCTCGTCAAAGTTTTAGCGCCAGCCTTCTTTGCCCGTCACG
Organism: Allostellaceae bacterium; assembly: GCA_049799535.1. GTDB lineage: Bacteria > Pseudomonadota > Alphaproteobacteria > ATCC43930 > CGMCC-115725 > AP-15. The sequence continues at coordinate 2,828 of JBARIB010000960.1, forward strand.
ACACGGCCACGCCGGTCAAGGTCGCGATCGGGGCGGTGGCCGCCAATCTCTGTTTGACGCTAATCTTGATGCAGTTTCTCGCGCATGTCGGGATCGCGCTTGCGACGACCGCTGCCGGTTGGATCAATGCGCTGACCCTCCTCGTGCTGCTGATCCAGCGTGGGCATTTCCAGCTCGACGGCCGCGCGCGCCGAAACCTGCCGCGTGTCGCAGCGGCCGCCCTCGGCATGGGCGTTGTTCTGTCGCTTTTGCAGATTGCCCTCGCCCCGGCGCTAGGGGGCTCGCCGCTCGCTCGGGTTGGCGCGCTCGCGGCGCTAATCTGTGCAGGGGTCGCGAGCTTCGGATCGTTAGCACTCGCTTTAGGGATTGCCGAGTGGCGCGATCTGGTCGGGCTGCTGCGCCGGCAACCGGCTTGACCGGCGCCGGGCCGGGGCGCTAACAGGCTGCCTCTCTCAATACGAGGTCCAATGAACCGCATTTTTTCCGGCATTCAGCCGACCGGCAATCTTCATTTGGGCAATTATCTCGGCGCAATTCGCAATTGGGTGGCGTTACAGAACAACTATGAATGCATCTTCTGTATCGTGGACCTGCATGCCCTCACCCAGCCGCAGGATCCGGATGAGCTGCGCGCCGCCACGCGCGAAGTCACGGCTGCCTATATCGCCGCCGGGATCGCCGCCGAGCGCTGCATAATTTTCAACCAGAGCATGGTCCCGGCTCATACGGAGCTGGCGTGGTTGCTTGGTTGTCTGACTCCGCTCGGATGGCTTAACCGCATGACGCAATTCAAAGAAAAGGCCGGGAAGAACCGCGAGATGGCCGGCCTTGGGCTGTATGCGTACCCCGTGCTGATGGCAGCTGATATTCTAGCGTACAAGGCGACCCACGTGCCGGTCGGCGAAGACCAAAAGCAACATCTAGAACTCGCGCGCGACATCGCCGGTGCATTCAATCGCCGATACGAGCGCGACTTCTTCCCTTTGCCAGAGCCTCAGATCTTTGGAGCTGCGACACGGGTCATGAGCCTGCGCGACGGCACGAAGAAGATGTCCAAGTCGGATACTTCTGATTATTCGCGGATAAACATGAACGACGATGCCGATACCATCGCGCTAAAGATCCGCCGGGCGAAGACCGACCCGGAGCCTCTGCCACACATGGTCAACGATCTCGCCCATAGGCCCGAAGCCGACAATCTCATCGGCATCTACGCCGCCCTTTCCGGGTCCTCGCGCGAGGATGCGCTGGCCCGGTTTGCCGGCCGGAACTTTTCCGAGTTCAAAGATGCGTTATCGGAGCTTGCGATAGAAGTGTTGGGGCGAATTGGGGGAGAACTGCGCCGCCTAATGGCTGATCCCGGCTATATCGATTCCGTGTTGCGCCAGGGCGCCCAGCGCGCCAACACGATCGCCGAACCGGTTTTGCGCGAAGCTCAGGAAATCAGCGGTCTGTTGCGGCCGTAGCTCCCGATTCCGGGCCGCCGAGGCCCGCCCAGCGTCGGGTAGGCCCACCTGGCCAGAATTAGCCCCTTCCCGCTTCTCCCGCCGTTGCGCCGGTTGTAAGCTGACTTGCTCTGCGCGCAATTACCAGCATCGCGCAAAGAGACAGCACAGAGCGGGCACCCTCGATGGATATTTATCTGCCTGTTGCCGAGGTGTCGCTCGATATTTTTGTTCTGCTCGGCCTTGGCGCGGCGGTAGGATTTCTCTCCGGCGTCTTCGGCGTTGGCGGCGGTTTTCTGTTGACGCCGCTGTTGATCTTCATCGGGGTGCCGCCCACCGTCGCGGTCGCTTCCTCGGCAAATCAGCTGGTGGGCGCTTCAGTCTCGGGGGTGCTCGCACATTGGCGGCGCGGCAATGTCGACTTCAAAATGGGCTACGTTTTACTGGCTGGCGGCCTCGCGGGCTCGGTGCTGGGAGTCTGGATCTTCACGCTGCTGAAGCGGCTGGGCCAAGTGGAGCTGACGATCTCCCTCTGCTATGTGCTCCTCCTCGGCACGCTCGGCGCGCTGATGATGATCGAGAGCATCCGAGCCACGTTGCGACAACACCGGCCGGGAACCTCGCGGCGCAGATTGCATCAACACACTTGGATGCACGGCTTGCCTCTCAAGGCGCGCTTTCGCCGTTCGAGGCTTTACATCAGCGCTCTGCTGCCGATCGGCATCGGCTTCGTGATCGGTGTGTTCAGCGCAATCCTCGGCATCGGTGGAGGGTTTATTATGGTCCCGGCAATGATTTACATGCTGGGAATGCCGACCGCGGTGGTTCCGGGCACCTCACTGCTGCAGATTATCTTTGTCGCGGCAAATGTCACGGTGCTTCAAGCCTACACGAACCAGACTGTGGACGCTGTCCTTGCGCTCGTCCTGCTCGTCGGGGGGGTCATCGGCGCGCGGCTCGGAAGCCGGTTCGGAACGAGATTGCGAGGCGAACAGCTGCGCTTTTTGCTCGCGTTAATGGTGCTCGCGGTCGCTGCCAAACTGGCGTTCGACATGACCGTGCGCCCGGCCGATCTGTACTCGATCGCCTCGGAGAAAGGATGACTCGAGCTATCGGAATGCAACATCTTCTTCTGCTCGCGGGACTAAGTTTGTTTTCATGGCAACCATCGGCCCGGGCAGAGGAACTCGTCGCAGATCTGACCAGTCACCTGATCGCGATTACCACCGGATTTACAGGCGCGTCGGTTGTGCTATTCGGGGCAATTGATGGTCCCGGAGACGTCGTCGTAACCGTGCGCGGTCCCGATCGCGAAATGACGGTCCGTCGCAAAAACCGCGTCGCCGGAATCTGGGTAAATACACAGGAAATCACGTTCAGGAACGTTCCAAGCTTTTACGCTGTTGCCGCCAGTCGGCCGATTGACGAGATCTTGTCGCCCGCAACTGCGGCGTTTTATCGGCTGGGGATTGCGAACCTGAAGCTGGAGGCGGAAACGCCCGCGCCATCAGTCGTCGTCGACGCATTTCGCGCCGCGCTCGAACGAACGCAGCAGCGAGCGGGGCTTTTTGTAAACCGGACGGAAAAGATCGATTTTCTCGGCGAGCGGCTCTTTCGCACTACAATTATGTTTCCGTCAAACGTCCCGACCGGGACCTACCTAGTAGAAATCTTTCTGGTCCGCGACAAGGACGTCATCAGCGGCCAGACGACCCCGCTTGTGGTCTCGAAGGTAGGGATCGACGCAACAGTGTCCGAATTCTCTACCCGGCAGCCAGGGTTCTACGGGGCAATTGCGGTGTTAACCGCGGTGATGGCAGGATGGCTGGCGAGCCTGCCTTTCAGGGGCGCCTGATCCTCAGAGAATGAGATCGGGACGGGACTTACTCGATGGAAGAGATTTCGCACCCGCGTGTTTTTCTCGTTGTCGTCGACGAGACCGAGGAGCTTCAGACCGCTGTCCATTATGCGGCGCGCCGGGCTGCTCATACCGGAGGCCGGGTCGCATTACTGTACGTAATCGAACCCTCCGAGCTACAGCATTGGAGAGCGATCGAGGATCTGGCGCGTGAGGAGCAACGTGAGGAGGCAGAGCAGCTAATGCACCGCCTCTGCGAGGAGATTTTGCCGATCTCTCGCTCGATGCCGATCGTCTATATTCGCGAGGGCTCGCGCCGCGAAGAACTGATGACCCTTATTACCGAGGAGCCAAGCATTTCGATTCTTGTGCTGGCCGCGGGAACGGGCCCGGAAGGACCCGGACCGCTAATTTCATACCTCACCGGCAAACCGGCTGCCCGCCTGCGCATCCCCATTACGATCGTCCCTGGCAGCCTCACAATGGAACAGCTGGATGCGGTCAGCTGACGGTGCTAGGGGGTCTGAGGCCCAAGGGTTGATTCGATGCACCGACGCCCCATGCTAAAGGCCGACCCCTTCACGATCATCGGAGCCGTCCATGTTCATTCAGACCGAGCAAACGCCGAATCCGGCGACATTGAAATTTCTTCCGGGACGCCCGGTCATGACCTCGGGCACCGCGAATTTCACCAGTAACGAGGCGGCCCGCTGTTCGCCGCTCGCGGAACGGCTTCTCTCGTTGCCCGGGGTGATTGGAGTATTCCTCGGCGCCGACTTCATCACCGTGACAAAAGCCGATGACGGCGATTGGTACCGTATCAAGCCAGCCGTGCTTGCCGCAATCATGGAGCACTTTACGGCAGGCCGCCCGGTGGTGCTCGCCGATGTGGCAGCGACCGCAGCAATGGAGGCGAACCAGGAGGACGAAGACGAGGTTGTCGCGCAGATCAAAGAACTGTTGGAGACTCGCGTACGCCCGGCGGTAGCACAGGACGGTGGTGACATCATCTTTCACGATTTCGAGGACGGAGTCGTCTATTTACATATGCAGGGCTCCTGTTCCGGCTGCCCAAGTTCGACCGCCACACTAAAAGCCGGCATCGAAAATATGCTTCGGTACTACATTCCGGAAGTCGTTGAAGTACGCGCTGTTTGAAGCAAGCCTCGGCCGCGGTCAAGCGCACTTGGATGATGAGCCAGGGGACGACATACCGCGAGACGGGAGAAGCCTCGCGCCCATCAACCATTCTGGCTCTCGACACTGCCGGACTTGCTTGCTCGGTGGCGGTTGCTGCCGGTAATACGGTTCTCGGCGCCGAGCGCATCGACAGCGTGCATGGACAGGCCGAGGCTTTGTTGTCCATGGTGGACAGGGTCATGGCCACCGCGCGACTTGCGCCCGCGGCGCTCGATCTGATCGCGGCGACAGTTGGGCCGGGCAGTTTCACAGGAATTCGCGTCGGGTTGGCAGCGGCACGCGGCATCGCCCTCGCCACGGGCGCCCAGTTGGTCGGGGTGACCAGCTTTGAGGCTGTTGTCGCGGGCTGTGTTCAACGCGATCACGCCGGGCGAAACTCCCTTCTTGTTTCTCTTGAGAGCCGCCGCGAGGATCTTTACGCACAGCTCTTCGATCCCAGCGACAATCCACTGAACGCGGGGTCGGCGCTGCTTCCCGCCGACTTGGTCGACGCTGTCAACATGACAATTGACCAGGGACCCTTGCTAATCGCCGGGGATGCCGCTCGACGCGCAACCGAAGCCCTGAAGGGACGATTTGAAATCGTCCTGCTCGAAGATTCCGCCCCCGATGCGATCGGAGTTCTCAGAGCGGCGCTGCGCGGGATCCGCCTCGGTCAAACGGACTCGTCAATGCGGCCGCTTTATCTTCGCTCCCCCGATGTCACACTCTCGGCAAATCCGCGAAGTGCAAACCTCATCCGCGCATGATTCATCGGATTGAAACGCCTTCCTCCGACGAGATCCCGCGGCTCGCTGCGCTTCACCGAGCCTGCTTTCCCGACGATCCGTGGGATGCCGCCGCGATTGAGCAGGTTCTCCGCATTCCGGGATTTTTTGGACGAATGAGCTGGGCCGGCGGTCTCTATATTGGGTTTGCGATGGCTCTTCACCTTGGTGAGGAATCTGAGATCGTCGCCCTTGGTGTCAGGCGAGGCCACCGGCGGCGCGGATTGGGTTCCGTACTTCTCGATAGTATATGCTTAGAGGCATGGCTACGAGGCGCCGAATCGATCGTGCTCGAGGTTGCGTTGAACAATGATGCGGCGCGCCTCTTTTATGCGGCGCACGGCTTTACGATTGTGGGCCGCCGCCCAAATTACTACCGCCAAAGGGGGGAGGTTGCTGACGCCCTCATACTGCGCGTTCCGCTGATGGCTGGGGTGGTGGCAAGTTGAGTTCGCTTCGCCTGCATTTCCTGTCAGCTTCTTGCTAACCAGAGCGGAAGTCTTGTAAGTGCAACAACTGAAGAATCGATCATTGAGACGATTGCTCCGCCGCTGATTGTTAATTATATTTTCAGAAGAGACTCATGGCGGGATCATCGATATGAACAACTCGGACCAAGGCGGCGATTTGCTGGCGTTGACGACGGAAATCGTGGCCGCGCATGTTTCAAACAACACCGTAGCGGTTAGTGATCTGCCGCTTCTTATCAACCAAGTATATAACTCACTAGCGAATATCGGCAGTGTGTCCGCAGCCCCAGCAGAACGTCCGCAGCCAGCTGTTCCTATCAAAAAGTCGGTTAATCCGGATTACATTGTCTGCCTAGAAGACGGCAAGAAACTGAAGATGCTGAAGCGGCACTTAAAGACCGCCTACAATATGAGCCCAGAGGCTTATCGCGAGCGCTGGGGTCTGAGTGCCGATTATCCGATGGTGGCACCCAATTACGCGCGGCAACGCAGTCGGCTTGCCAAGGAGATCGGGCTGGGTACTCGCGCCCGCCAGCCGCGGGCCTAGTTTGGAGCGCCAAGATCCGTCACCCTCTCGCCGCGCTTAACCCCCTATCTCCAAGTAGGCGGCGCCGGTCCCTTGGTGTATGTTTGCGGCGGATGTGCATCGGCTCGATGGATATGCGATGACCTCGCGGGTGGAGCAGCTCTGTCTCGACAAGGGTCTAAAGATGACCGAGCAGCGCCGGGTTGTTGCGCGGGTACTTTCAGAATCTGCGGATCATCCCGACGTCGAGCAGGTCTATCGGCGGGCGACCGCGATTGATCCTCGGATCAGCATCGCCACAGTATATCGCACGGTCCGGTTGTTCGAGGAGGCGAGTATTATTACGAAACACGATTTCGGAGATGGTCGATCGCGCTACGAGGAAACACCGAGCTCACACCATGACCATCTGATCGACCTACAATCGGGTCGCGTTATTGAGTTTCGTAACGAAGAAATCGAAAGGCTGCAAAGATTGGTCGCCGATGACCTCGGCTACGAACTGGTTGGACATCGCCTTGAGCTTTACGCGGTGCCGCGTACCAGGGAATCTCGGTCCGATACGGAATGATATTCCGGCGTTCGACTCATCCGCCTTCATTCGGGTGGCCCATGTCAAGGTCATCGGAAGCCGCTTGGCGGCTCAACCGGCCTAGCCGGTGATCAGCAGCAGCTTGGCCGCACAGCGGCCCACCTTGCCTATTCACCCATCGCTGCCGCCCGAGGCTGGCGCCGTGGAGGGGCGAATCGTAGATATCCGCAATGGCCCTCTTCAAGTGAGATTGGCAGAGACAGCGGCGGACATCGATGCAGCGCAAGCCCTACGCTTTCGCATATTCTACGAAGGGATGGGAGCGCGGCCGCAACCTGAAATGGCACAGAGGCGACGTGACATCGACCGTTTTGATTATGCTTGCGACCATCTCCTGGTTCTCGATCACAGCCGTTCTGCCAAAGCCTCCGCCGTTGTCGGCACATACCGCCTGATTCGTCGCGCCACGGCAGCTCGGCTTGGCGGCTTCTATACAGCCAACGAATTCGATATTTCATCTCTGGTACTCCATCCCGGCGAAATTCTCGAACTGGGCCGTTCTTGTGTCGACCCCGAGTACCGCCAGAGGCCGGCGATGCAGTTGCTGTGGAGCGGCATCGCAGCCTACGTGTTTCATTTTGATATCGGTTTGTTGTTTGGCTGCGCCAGCCTGCCGGGCACCGACCCGGATGCTGTCGCGATACCGCTTTCCTATCTTTACCATGAGCACCAAGCGCCGCCGGTGCTGCGACCGCGCGCACTCGCCAAACGGTATGTGGACATGTGCCGGCTCGACCGCAGTGCAATCGACCCGGGGCAAGCGATCGCATCCCTGCCACCCTTGATTAAGGGCTATCTGAGGCTCGGCGGCTTCGTTGGTGATGGTGCCGTGATAGACGAGCAATTTAACACCATAGATGTCTGCGTTCTGGTCAAGACTGACTTGGTCAAGCAGAAGTATTCACGGCACTACGAGCGTCAGTGCAAGGAGACATGGGCCGCTTGAGGATATGAGTTCGTCGACACTGAGGCTTACCCGCCTCATGCTCTATTTCGTCTGGACGTTGCTTCTGCTACCAGTGCAGGCGATCGGATTAGTATTGAGCCGGCAATTAGCGGGGAGTTTGCCGGTGTTTTACCACCGATGGTGTTGCCGAATTCTAGGCTTCCGCGTTCGGGTGATCGGGAGGCCAACTAGTAAACGTCCGGTTCTGTTTGCCGCAAACCACGTTTCATACACTGACATCACGATCCTCGGCTCGCTCATTCGCGGCTCGTTCATCGCCAAGGTCGAGGTGGCGGAGTGGCCCTTCTTCGGGTGGCTTGCCAAACTGCAGCGTAGCGTCTTTGTCGATAGGCGAGTGCGCAGCACCGCCAACCAACGCGACGCGATAAGCGAACGATTGTGTGCTGGAGAGGCTCTGATTCTGTTTCCGGAGGGAACCAGCGGAGATGGCAATCGCGTGCTTCCATTCAAGAGTGCGTTGTTCAGTGCCGCACAGTTCGCCGAAGGGACACCGCCGGTTGTCATCCAGCCGGTCTCGCTCGCTTATACACGACTCGATGGGATGCCAATTGGTCGGCCGTGGCGGCCGTTCTTTGCCTGGTATGGTGCCACTAGTCTGGCGCCTCACATCTGGAACATGATCGGTCTCGGAACCGTCCAGGTAGTTGTGGAGTTTCATCCGCCAACCCTTCTGTCCGATTGCGGATCGCGGAAGGCACTCGCCGCCTATTGCTATGCGCGTATAGCGGGCGGAGTGGCAGGAGCGCTCTTTGGTCGCCCACAACCGATGCCGGAACCGCCTGTCTCTGCTGTGGACGGCGGTCTCTCGGAGGCGATCGTGCAGGGGGTGGCCGGATGAATCCGAGTGACATGCCTGGCAGAAGAGCAGGAAAGGGGGCGAAGCGCGTTTACATAAAAACTTACGGCTGCCAGATGAATGTCTATGACTCCAGGCGAATGGCCGATCTCTTGGCGCCGCTCGGTTATATTGCGGCGAGCAAGCCGGAAGACGCGGATCTGGTCATCCTCAACACGTGCCATATCCGGGAAAAGGCGGCAGAAAAGGTGTATTCGGAACTCGGCGGCATCCAGCCTCTCAAAGTAGCTAAGGCGAGGCGAGGGGGCCGGATGCTCGTCGCCGTCGCTGGCTGCGTAGCGCAGGCCGAAGGCCGGGAGATTATGCGACGCGCGCCCTGCGTCGACTTAGTCTTTGGTCCGCAAAGTTACCATCGGTTGCCCCGACTGATCGCACGCGCCCTGCAAGCGAGCGGGACCCGCAGCGTTGAAACCAGCTTCCCCGCAGAGCCCAAATTTGATTTCTTGCCAGAAACCGATTCACCGCAGGGCGTCACCGCCTTTGTGACCGTACAAGAGGGCTGCGACAAGTTTTGCAGCTTCTGTGTCGTACCCTACACCCGGGGTGCCGAATATTCGCGGCCGGTAGTCCAAATCCTCGCCGAGGCTCTTCGCCTCGTTCGTGGTGGCGCGCGTGAGATCACGCTCCTCGGCCAAAATGTAAATGCCTATCGCGGTAAGGGTCCGGACAGCAGAGATTGGGGGCTTGGCGAGCTAATCCGTCGGCTTGCAGAAGTTTCGGTCCTTGATCGGATCCGCTACACAACTTCGCACCCGCGGGATATCGATGACAATCTAGTGGCGGCCCACCGCGAGGTGCCGCAATTGATGCCGTTTCTCCATTTACCCGTACAGAGCGGGTCGGACCACGTCCTCGCCGCTATGAACCGGGGGCACACAGCAGCCGACTATCGCCGAACGGTGGAACGTCTGCGCTCGGCGCGACCCGACCTTGCGCTTTCCACCGATCTGATTGTCGGTCACCCTGGTGAAAGCGACGAGGATTTCCGGGCCACGCTCGACTTGGTCAGCGAAATCCGCTTCGCACAGGCGTTCTCTTTCAAATATTCTCCGAGACCAGGTACGCCCGCGGCAGCGGCCTCGGGACAAGTTCCGGAGACAGTGAAATCGGAACGGCTCGCTGCTTTGCAGCTACTCCTCTCCGAGCATCAGCGCGAGTTCAACGAGGCGTGTATTGGTCGCATCCTGCCCGTGCTCTTTGAAAAACCCGGCCGCCACGCGGGGCAGATCGTCGGGCGCAGCCCCTATCTGCAGAGCGTCCACGTCGAGGCGGCATCGGATCGGATCCGGAGGATTGTTCCTGCGCGAATAACGGGTGCGAGCGCCAATAGCCTGTCGGGCTCGCTGGTGGCATGACTTCACTGTCGCCCGACACAGCCGGTGACCTCGTCGAAGGCCGCACTCACCTGGAATTTGACGATAACCTGCTGCTCCCGCTGCTCTACGGCCAGCGTGACCAACACCTGGAGCGCATAGAGCAACAGCTTGGGGTTTCAGTAATAACGCGGGGTAACCGCTTGGCGATCTCGGGGCCGGCATCCGCGACTGAGGTGGCTCACCTCGCCTTGCAACAACTCTACAATCGCCTCAAGCGGGGACAGGAGGTCGATTTGCCATCGGTCGAGGCGGCGATGCGACTAGCCGAGGCCGAACTCGCCGACAAGAGCCTCAGCCTTTGGCACGAAGACGCCACCTTTCGCACCCGTAAGCGGCGTATCACGGCGCGCTCGACCGGCCAGGCCGCCTATATAAAAGCGCTGCAAGACAACGAGCTTGTATTCGGCCTGGGACCCGCCGGCACCGGCAAGACCTACCTCGCCGTCGCTGCTGCTGTCGATCTCTTGATGAGCGGCCGTGTCGAGCGTATCATTCTGTCACGGCCCGCGGTTGAGGCCGGCGAGCGTCTCGGTTTTCTTCCTGGGGACTTGCGCGATAAGGTCGACCCGTACTTGCGGCCGATATTTGATGCGCTCAACGACATGCTGCCTGCCGATCAGCTCGCCAGGCGGCTGGGGACTGGCGAAATTGAGGTTGCGCCGATCGCTTTCATGCGAGGTCGCACGCTGTCACATGCGTTCGTGATCCTCGACGAAGCGCAGAATACGACCCCGATGCAGATGAAGATGTTTCTCACGCGGCTCGGGGAGGCATCGCGCATGGTCGTAACGGGAGATCCCACGCAAGTGGATCTGCCTCCGGGAACCCGCTCGGGCCTGGCGGAGGCCTTAGATACGTTGACCGGCGTGGATGGGATCGTCACGGTGCGGTTCACCGACAAGGATGTCGTCCGGCATGATCTTGTCGCCCGTATAGTTCGCGCCTACGAGGCGCGAGAGTTCAGGGCGCGCTCCAGCGAGGCTTGAAGCGTTTGCAGGTCACCATTGACGCTAACGCCACTTGCCCAGGTTGGAGGGAAGTCTGTCCGGCCGCGGAGGACATCGCTCGCGAGGTGGCAGAACGCGCTCTTATCTGCGGCATGAAAGCGTCCAAGCTTGTCTGGAGGGCACCTCTAGAAGTGGGGATCGTACTAACCGACGCGGCCGAGCAACAGCGGCTTAACCGCGATTACCGGGGTCAGGATCGGCCAACCAATGTGTTGGCGTTTCCCGCCTGGCAGCCGGGAACGGCCATCCCGCCTGGTGCCCCTCTCCTCCTCGGGGATGTCGTGCTCGCCCTTGAGGTTGTTGTGCGGGAAGCAACTCAGTATCGAAAGCCGGTGACCGATCATCTCACGCACTTGGTTGTCCATGGTATGCTGCATCTGCTCGGCTTCGATCACCTGACGGAGACCGGGGCGGCTGAGATGGAATCATTGGAAAGATCTATTCTGGCCGAGCGGGGGCTTCCAGATCCTTATCACGACACGATGTCGTTTATAAAAGCGTAGCTATTCGGCCATGAGCGACCCCGAGCCGCCTGGAAATGGCGCCCGTCCCGAGCACAGCCGCTCTCTCGCGCGTCTGCGCAACTTCTTCCGGCTGATCCGGCGTCCCCGCAACGGCGAGAGCCTGCGAGATACCCTCGATGAGATAATCGAAGAGCCAGCGGTGGATGACTCCCACTCTCTGAGTGAACACGAGCGGGTATTGATTGGCAATATTTTAAGAGTCCACGACCGGACCGCCGCGGACGTCATGGTGCCGCGTGTTGACATTGTCGCGCTGGATGTCGAAGCCCCGTTCGCCGAGGTCGTCAAATGCATGGTCGAGCAGGGACATTCGCGTGTTCCGGTCTATCGTGAGTCGCTCGACGACGTAGTCGGCTTCGTCCACGTGAAAGATGTGTTGGGGCCGGTTGCGGAGCGGCGCGACACAAAGCTGGGGCCCATGCTGCGCAAGGTGCTCTTCGTCGCGCCCTCGGTGCCGATACTCGACCTCCTTGTTCAGATGCGGCAGGCGCGCACGCACATTGCGATGGTCGTCGACGAATTTGGCGGTATTGATGGGTTGGTCACAATCGAGGATCTGATCGAGGAAATCGTCGGCGAGATCGAGGATGAACACGACGTCGCCGATCGCCCAAGTCTTGTTGAACGAACCGACGGCAGTTTGATCGCTGACGCACGGACTCCGATCGGAGTACTCGAGGAGTATAAGGGTACCCGGTTGCGCCCGGAGGGAGATCAAGAGGAAGTCGATACTTTGGGTGGACTGGTATCCAGCCTCGCCGGGCGAGTGCCGAAGCGCGGCGAGGTGATCGCGCACCCCTCCGGCTTAGAGTTTGAAATACTGGACGCCGATCCGCGCAAGATCAAGCGGCTGCGCGTGCGCAACGCAGCGGCAGCGGTTGATGGCCAGAGCGCCAATAGTGCCTGAGGCATCGTTACTCCGCATCCAGCCGGGTTCCCGGGTCGAAACACCGCTCTGTCGCTTGGCGCACAGCCTTGCGCTGATTTCGGGATGGCGGCGTTATGCGCTCGCATTTTTGCTTGGCCTGTGTGCTACGGCGACGTTGCCGCCGATAGACCTAACTCCGCTTCTGTTTGCCGCATTTCCAAGCCTCCTTTGGCTGGATGACGGGAGCGCCGGCCCGTGGGCATCCCTTCGCCTCGGTTACTCCTTCGGTTTCGGTTTTTTCGTCAGCGGCCTTTACTGGATCGCAGCTGCCCTCTTCGTTGACATTGCAAGCTTCTGGTGGCTGGTGCCGATCGCCGCTGTCGGCCTCCCAGCTTTATTTGCACTTTACGTCGGTTTGGCTTTGCTGGCCACTAATCTCGCAGTCAAACATTTGCGTCTCAAACCGGCCGGGCGTGTCTTTACCTTTGCGATTGCCTGGTGTGTGGCGGAATGGATCCGTGGCCATGCGTTTACCGGCTTTCCCTGGAACTTGATCGGCTACGCTTGGGCCGGCGGGTTCCCCGGGGCAATCATGATGCTTCAGAGCGTCGCCTGGATTGGCATTTATGGCCTTAGCTTTCTGACAGTCCTAGCCGCTTCCTTGCCCGCGTTACTCGGGACTCCGGCGCTGCGCTCGATCTCGCAGGGCCGCCGGCTTGCGCCCGTGATCGCAGCAGGGCTGTTGATCGCTGTGCCGAGCCTCGCGGGTGCGATCCGGCTGAGGGCCACACCTACAGCTGAGACTGGAACTTGGCTGCGCATCGTACAGCCCTCAATACCGCAGAACATGAAATGGGAGCCCTCCGCCGCACGGCAGAACCTGCGGCTCTTGTTTGATCTCAGCCGCGCACCTTCAGCCCGAACCATCGCCGCCGTGATTTGGCCTGAAGCAGCTGCGCCCTTCTTGCTGGGGCGCGATGCACGGCTGCGCCACGAGTTGGGGGCGATCGCCACCGACCGTGGTTATGTGATCACCGGCGCAGTGCGGGCGACCCCGTCGGCAGGACCAGTTGCGCATTTTTGGAATAGTTTGGAGGCAGTCAACGGAGCCGGAGAGATCGTCGCCTTCTACGATAAATCGCATCTCGTCCCATTCGGCGAATATGTGCCATTTCGTGATATCTTGCCGCTCAAAAAGATTACCCCCGGAAGCCTCGATTACTCGACCGGTCCGGGTCCCGAGACAATCAATCTCACCGGACTGCCACCTTTTTCGCCGCTAATCTGTTATGAAGTCATTTTTCCACATGCGGTGGTCGACGAGCGTAACCGACCAGCCTGGATGCTGAATGTCACAAACGACGCGTGGTATGGTCGAACTTCGGGCCCGTATCAGCACTTTGCGATCGCACGGACGCGGGCGACCGAAGAAGGCCTGCCGTTGGTTCGCGTCGCCAACAACGGCGTGAGCGGGGTGGTAGATGGCGCCGGGCGGGTCGTGGCTCGGATTGATCTCGACACGATCGGTTATGCCGATCTCCCGCTGCCGGCCGAAATGGACGCGACCTTCTATGCCTGGGCGGGAAACTGGAGTTTCTTAGCGCTCCTTCTGTTTGGTGCGCTTGCGGCTGCACTCTGTTGCGCGGATCGCGAAGACGGTTTTGCCTCAGGAAACTTGAAACAGCCCCTTTAGGCTGCAACTTTAGGGTCGCGTTAACACTCGTTATTGACCGCGAAGGAGCGGCTGCCTTATCGTTCCTGCTGCTTTCTCTGAGACGAGCGATCAGTCAATGGCAATGCAACAACTGCCTCGGCGACCAGGTCGCCGAAAGGGCGACAAGCCAAACCCGATCGACGTCCATGTCGGCTCGCGCGTCCGGCTCAGGCGGAATATGCTCGGGCTGAGCCAGGAGAAGCTCGGGGAAGCGATCGGATTGACCTTTCAGCAGGTCCAGAAATACGAACGGGGCGCGAACCGGATCGGAGCCAGCCGATTGCACGATTTGAGCCGCGTGCTCGATGTTCCGGTGTCATTCTTCTTTGACAATATGGATCCGGTGCGCGCGCCGGCGATTCCCGCGGGGTTTGCCGAGCCCGCCGCGGAAGCCTTCGATTCCGACCCCCTGCGCCGACGCGAAACCGTCGAACTGGTCGGCGCATATTACAGAATCGACGACTTAGCTTTGCGCCGCCGCATGTTTGACCTCGCCAGGGCGCTAGCGGGGGGTGGTGAACGAGCCTCAGGCGAATAGCTTTTCGAAAGGACTGGCGATCCGGGGAAAAATCTGGGGTTGACGCCGATCACGCAACCTTGCATCAACACCGGCGCGCTATCTTGCATTTTCCCGACGCTTCCGGAAAGGCAATCCCTTGGCCAACCGTGATTTCCTGTTCACGAGCGAATCCGTGTCGGAAGGGCATCCCGACAAGATTTGCGACCGCATTTCCGACGCGATCGTGGACACCTATTTGGCAATTGAGCCACAGGCCCGGTGCGGCGTGGAAACCCTGGTTACGACCAATCGGGTGGTGCTCGCCGGAGAAGTTCGCGGCCCGGCCTCGATAACTGCCGAGAAGCTGATCGAAGTTGCCCGCAGCGCTATTCGCGAGATCGGCTACGAACAAGAGAACTTTCATTGGCGCTCGGCCGCTATCAAGTGTCTCGTTCACGGACAGTCGTCAGATATCGCGCAGGGTGTCGACGCATCCGGCAACAAGGACGAGGGCGCCGGCGACCAAGGCATGATGTTCGGGTTCGCCTGTACTGAGGCGCCTGAATTCATGCCGGCGCCGATCTATTACGCACACGCTATTCTGCGCTCGTTGTCCGAAGCACGGCACGCGGGTAAAACACCATTGCTGGGGCCTGACTCGAAGAGCCAAGTGACCTTGCAGTATGTTGACGGGAAGCCGGTGCGGGCAGCCAAGATCGTTGTCTCGATTCAACACTCCGATCAACTCGAGACGGAGGAAGTACGCGAAATCGTCCGACCCTATGTTCTGGAGACCTTGCCACCAGGCTGGATGTGCGAGGAGGACAATTTTCTCGTGAACCCGACTGGCCGTTTTGTGATCGGCGGCCCTCACGGAGACGCTGGCGTAACCGGCCGCAAGATCATTGTGGACACTTATGGCGGCGCGGCGCCACACGGCGGCGGCGCATTTTCGGGCAAGGACCCTACCAAGGTCGACCGCTCGGCTGCTTATGCCGCCCGCTACCTGGCAAAGAACGTCGTCGCCGCCGGGCTTGCCGAGCGGTGCACTATCCAGATCGCTTATGCAATTGGCGTCGCCAAGCCGCTGTCGTTTTATGTCGATTCCGCCGGCGCAACGGACGAGCGAAAACTTGCTTTAGTGCTGCAAGAGCTGATGGACCTCTCACCCCGCGGGATTCGCACGCATCTTAACTTAAACCGGCCGATTTACACGCGCACATCTGCGTACGGCCATTTCGGCCGGCGGCCCGATCCCGATGGCGGCTTCGCTTGGGAAAAACTGGATTTGGTCGAAGACCTGCAGCGCGCCTTCTGAGTTCTGCTGATCCGGAGTTCCGACGCAGCCGGCAGCTTTTTGGCCGCCGCCGCGGGCGAGTGCTCGGGCCCAAACAGAAAAATCTGATTACCGGTTTGCTGCCCAGCTTTGCGGTGAGCATTCCGGCGGTCGGCCGTCTCGAGCCGCAAACTCTGTTCCGCATGAGCCCGCGATCGACATGGCTCGAGATCGGGTTCGGAGGCGGCGAACATCTCGCTGCGCAGGCCGAGGTCCATCCGGATGTCTGCTTTATCGGCTGCGAAGTTTTTGAAAATGGAATAGCCAAGTTGCTCGCGCAAATAGAGCTTCGGCACCTCAAGAACATTCGCATCTTTGACAATGACGCTCGATTGATCATGTCGGTGCTGCCGCCCGCCTCGATCGATCGAGTCTTCATTCTGTTTCCCGATCCTTGGCCAAAACGCCGCCACCACAAACGTCGAATCGTGTCACCTCAGACACTCGACACCCTGGCCAAAATCATGACCGACAATTCCGAGCTTCGCCTTGCGACTGACGACCCAGGCTATCTTTGCTGGATGCTGCAGCACGTAACCGATCACCCGGAGTTCGAGTGGCTTGCCCGCCGTGCCGCGGACTGGCGTGAGCCGCCTCTTGATTGGCCCCGGACTCGCTATGAGCAAAAAGCGCGAGCAGCCGGCCGCTTACCTTCCTTCTTGCGAGTGAGACGGCGGGCGAGGATCGGCAGATGAGCCCAAAACTCTTGCGGGCTCTGCCCAGTGCACTATATCGTCGAAGATAATATAGTCCGACTTGCGGACGCATCGCGGGTGGGCCGACGGCCCCCTTTTTCTTTTGGGAGATTTTCGGCGAGAGGTGGTGTGCCGCTCAACGCTCAGGCAGACCGAGCCAGGTCGATTATTTGGCTTCGGAGGGGCTCAGATTCTTGGTTGACACGAACCGCATCGCGCAGGTGGTTGAGCCATCGTTGGCGGCGATGGGCTATCGCCTAGTCCGAGTCGTGATCACCAGCGGGCGTCGGGCAACTCTTCAAATTATGGCGGAACGGGTGGATGACCGGCCAATGACGGTCGACGATTGCGCCGATATCAGCCACACTGTCTCAGCCCTTCTCGATATCGCTGACCCAATTGCCGGCGCCTATATGCTTGAGATCAGCTCGCCGGGGATCGATCGCCCGCTGGTCCGGAGTGAGGATTATGATCGTTTCAGGGGCTTCGAAGCTAAGATTGAGCTATTGCGGCCGCTCGAGGGACGGAAGCGGTTTCGTGGTCGCCTGCTCGGGACCTCGGGTTGCACTCTCCTCCTCGACACCGAAACTGGTGAGGCTAGGTTGCCGCTCGACGCCGTCGCGCGCGCAAAACTTGTCCTCACGGACGATCTGATCGCTGAGACCCGACGCCGCGCCGGGCAACGGGGTTCATCGCCGACCCGGAATTCGGGCTCAGGAAAATTGACGCACGAGATTTGAGAGCGCCATGGACAGCACTATCACCTATGCCCGCCCGGAATTGCTGCAAGTCGCCGATACCGTGGCACGCGACAAGGGGATCGATCGCGATGAGGTTCTTGAGGCGATGGAGCAGGCCATCCAAAAGGCCGGGCGCTCTAAATACGGGCAGGAGTACGATATCCGGGCTGAGATCGATCGCCGCAACGGGGAGATCCGGCTGCTACGCTTTCGTGAGGTCACCGATACGGTGGAGAACGAGGCCACGCAGATCCCTCTCGCCGCTGCCCAGCGGCTGAATCCCGAAGCCGAGATCGGCGATTTCATCACCGACCCGTTACCGCCGATCGATTTTGGCCGAATTGCCGCGCAGACGGCAAAGCAGGTGATAGTGCAGAAGGTACGCGACGCAGAACGCCAGCGTCAGTTCCTGGAATTCAAAGACCGCGTTGGCGAGATCGTCAACGGTCTCGTCAAGCGCGTCGAATTCGGTAACGTCGTCGTCGATCTTGGCCGTGCCGAGGCGGTGCTTCGCCGGGACGAGTTGTTGCCGCGGGAAAGCTTCCGGCAAGGCGAGCGGGTCCGCGCGTATGTTTATGATGTCCGCCAGGAGCCTCGCGGACCACAGATCTTTCTGTCGCGCACCCATCCCCAATTCATGGCCAAGCTATTCGCTCAAGAAGTGCCGGAAATTTACGACGGGATCATTGAAATCAAAGCGGTGGCTCGCGATCCTGGGAGTCGGGCCAAGATTGCGGTCATTTCACGCGACAGCGGGATCGATCCGGTCGGGGCCTGTGTCGGCATGCGCGGGAGCCGCGTCCAGGCGGTCGTGGGCGAATTGCAAGGCGAGAAAATCGACATTATCCCGTGGTCGCCAGACCCGGCTACCTTCGTCGTCAATGCACTCGCTCCGGCAGAAGTAGCGAAAGTAGTGATGGACGAGGAGCAAAGGCGCATCGAAGTCGTCGTGCCCGATGATCAGTTGAGCCTCGCGATCGGACGCCGCGGTCAGAATGTCCGGCTTGCCTCGCAGCTCACCGGCTGGGATATCGACATTCTCACCGAGGCTGAGGAATCGGAGCGTCGGACCGAAGAATTTCGCAGCCGCAGTCAAATGTTTATCGATGCTCTCGACATCGATGACGTCATCGCCCATTTGCTGGTCACCGAAGGGTTTACCTCCCTCGAAGAGGTGGCCTACGTGCCGCTCGAGGACCTTGCTGATATCGAAGGTTTCGATACCGAGGTCGCGACGGAGTTGCAGGAGCGGGCCCGCCTCTCCCTTGAGCGCCGCGACCAGCAGTACGAGGAGCGTCGGCGGGAGCTCGGGGTCACTGATGAGCTCGCCTCATTCGAGGGACTGACACCTGGAATGTTGGTCGCGCTCGGCGAGAACAGCATCAAGACGCTCGACGATTTCGCTGGTCTTGCCGGCGATGAGCTGGTCGAACTTCTCGAGGGATCGGATAAGGGCGGCGCGAAGCTCCCCCTGGATGAGGCGAACTCGTTGATAATGCAAGCGAGGGCGCATTGGTACGAGGACGAAGAGAAGGCACCCCAGATATCCGAAAAGGAGTAAGCGCGACGGGCATTAAGCAGGACGCTGCGGCCGTTAGGCATAACGAAAAGCTGGTGGTAATCGGGCCGCAGCGGCGGTGCGTGGCCACCGGCGAAGTCGGAGACCGTTCCCGATGGCTGCGTTTTGTCATCAGTCCGGATGGGGAACTTGTCCCAGATGTGGCTTCGAAGCTTCCCGGCAGAGGTTTGTGGCTGACGCCGCGCCGCGATATTCTCGAGCGCGCGCTGGCAAGGCGGCTGTTCGCACGCGCCGCGCGTCGACCGGTTTCGATTCCGGCCGGGCTCGTGGACAACGTCGAGGCTTTGCTGGCGCGGCGTTGCTGTGACGCGATCGGCCTGTGTCGCCGGTCGGGTTTGGCGGTTGCCGGCTTCGCGAAGGTGTGCCAAGCCATACGCGGCGGCAATGCCGCATTGCTGCTTTCCGCGCTGGACGGAGCCGAAGGCGGACGCCGCAAACTTCGCGCTATCGGCCGGGGTCTGCCGCTGATGAGGGTGCTGACGGCGGCGGAAATCGGCGCAGTTTTTGGCCGCGATCATGTGGTACATGTGGCGCTCGGTAGCGGCCGGCTGACCAACCGGCTGATCGCCGATGCCCAGAAGCTAGCCGGCTTTCGCGATGGGGCGGAAGTCGATCATGCTGCTGGATCCGCCACAACCTCGCGGTGCGGCACGACGGTGATATTGGATCGAGATGAGCGACGCTAACGAGAACACGACGGAACAAGAGCAGAAGCGGCCGCTGACCCTTGGCCGCAGCGGCGGCCGGCTCGAGCTGCGTAAACCCGTCGAAACAGCTCAGGTGCGCCAGAGCTTTTCGCACGGCCGCTCGAAGAGCGTCACCGTCGAGGTGCGCAAGAAGCGCACGATCACGCCCGGCGCAGCGGACACAGCCCGGGCTGAGGCGGCTCCCGCTGTTGCACGCGAGCAGCAGGTCTCGCGGCCGCCAGCAGCCGAACCGACGCGGCGGACTGTTGTCCTGCCTCGCGCCTTGACCGCCGAGGAAAAGGCTGGGCGTGCCCGCGCGGTTCATGACGCCCGCAAGGCCGATGAGGAGGCGCAGCGGCGTGCGGCTCTGGCCGAAGCTGATCGGCGCCGGCAAGAAGAAGAGCGCGCCGCCGAAGAGTCGCGCAGGCGGGCCGCAGAAGAAGCCCGGAGGAAGGTTGAGGAGGAGGAAGCGCGTAAGCGGGCCGAAGAAGACGCGCGGAAACGATCTGAGGAAGAGGCGCAACGGCGCAAGGAAGAAGAATCGCGCCGCGAGGTGGCTGAGCGCGCCGGCAAGGCGGCCGCTGCGAAGGTGGCGGCGCTGGCGGCAG
>JBARIB010000961.1:0-2122 GCA_049799535.1 Allostellaceae bacterium
CCCTCCACCCAGGCCGCCAGCGCCGCCACATGCGCTGTCTCGCGCGGAGTAGCACCGGTTGCGCGCGCGGTCGCCTGCGCCGCCTCGAGCGAGCGCTGCGCGCGAGACACCATGGCCCGCTGTCCGAAGAGCATCATGAAATAGCCGCGCAGACAGTGCGCCAGCACGAAATCGGGCTCCGCTGTCAGTGCCGCCTTGAGGCGGTCGCCGGTATCCTTGCGGAACCCCAGATAGCTCTCCACGGCCTCATCGAGAAGGGTCACCGCAAGCGGACCGGAAGCCGTGACGGCGTTACCACGCGCATCGTTAACGAGCATTGTTCCTCCTCGTCTTGCCTCTCGGCCCATCCTCTTCCAATAGTGACGGCGACTGAATAGGAGAGCGCCATGCAGTTCGACCTCACTCCAGCACAGCGCGCGCTTCAGGGAAAGGCAAGAGAGCTGGCGCGTGGCCCTATTGCCGCGCGTGCCGCAGAGATTGACCGAACCGAGCAATATCCATGGGATCATGTCGACCTGCTGAAGGAGGCAGGCTTCTTCGGCATGACCATTCCGCTCGATTATGGCGGCCGTGGTGCCAGCTATCTCGATGCAGTCCTGGTGATCGAGGAGATGGCGAAATGCTGTGGCATTACGGGCCGGATCGTTGTCGAGGCGAATATGGGCGCGATCGGCGCGATCATGAAATACGGCAGCGAACCCCAGAAGCGCCTCGCCGCCGAACTGGTGCTCGCCGGGGATAAACCCGCCATCTGCATTACCGAGCCGGGTGCGGGCAGTGCGGCGAGCGAGATGACCACCCGTGCCGAGCGGCGCGGCAACGGCTTTGTCATCAACGGCCGCAAGCATTGGATCACCGGTGGTGGCGTTTCGCGTCTCCATCTTGTTTTCGCGCGCGTCTTCGACGCCAACGGCGAGGAGGAGGGCATCGGCGGGTTTATTGCTATTCGCGATGAGACGCCCGGGCTCATCATCGGCAAGCGTGAGCCGGCCATGGGGTTGCGCGGCATTCCCGAGGCCGAGATCATTTTTGAGGACATGGCCGTGCCGGCCGACGCGCTGGTGTTGCCGCCGCATGGCTTGCGCCGGGGCTTTGCCGATCTGATGAACGCCTATAACGGCCAGCGTATTGGCGCGGCGACCGTGGCGCTGGGGCTGGCCGAGGGCGCCTACGAGCTGGGGCTCGCTTACGCGCAGGAGCGTGAACAATTTGGCCGGCCAATTTGCGAGTTCCAGGGTGTGCAATGGATGCTCGCCGACATGGCCACGCAAGTCGCCGCGGCGCAGGCGCTGGTTTACAAGGCCGCTTGTCGCGCCGGCGATGGCTTTCCCGACGCCACCGAAGCAGCGCAGGCCAAGATCTTTGCCTCGGAGATGGCGATCAAGGTGACCAACGACGCGCTTCAGCTATTCGGCGCGGCAGGCTATTCGCGCAATCGACCGCTCGAACGAATGGTGCGCGACGCTCGCATGTT
This sequence comes from Allostellaceae bacterium, assembly GCA_049799535.1. Taxonomy (GTDB): domain Bacteria; phylum Pseudomonadota; class Alphaproteobacteria; order ATCC43930; family CGMCC-115725; genus AP-15. Next base: position 1,475 of record JBARIB010000961.1, read on the forward strand.
CACGATCGGCGGCGGGACTGCGCAGATCTTGCGCACGGTCGTCGCGTCGCGGCTTCTCGGCCGCAAGTTGCCGCAGTCGCGCGGAGGTTATGTCGCGAAGACCGGGTCGGGGTAAGATTATTGGCGAAAGCCCGGTCTCTGCCGTCCTGCGCAGGTGTGCCGCCGCTCTCGACGAGCGCATCACCACGTCCCTGCTTCCGATCTCTCGGCTCGATGACTGGGTTCCGGTCGACATCTACCAAGGAATATCGACGCTGTTCTCGATTTGAGCGGCCTGCGTCGCGAGCTGGCGCCATTCTACAGCCATACAAGCGCGGAGTATTCCGGTCGCGTGTTCGAAGAAGTGGTCGCCCAGTGCATTGCGGGCCAGATTGGTCGGCGGCGAAGGGTTTGTTATCGATGCCGGTTGATCGAGGCCCGATGCGAGCCGTGGGAACAATTATTGTTCAAGGCGTGAAGACATCACATAAATATATGGTCGAGTTCCGGCTCAATCGCCGGACGGCGCTCAGAGCCAACTAATACGGATCTCCGGAAATTTCTGGACACGAGTGTGCCTTCGATCTCAGGCCACATAGCAGGTGCCACCTATAGAGCGGGCCAAGCTGGAGCCCAGGGGACCGCGCAGAGCGAGCGGATCAAGCCGTG
>JBARIB010000962.1:0-1737 GCA_049799535.1 Allostellaceae bacterium
GTGCGGACGTCTGTTCGAATCTTTGTTTCGATCGTCTTTTGCAGGCTGCAGGCGAAGATCAGCTTGCGCTCGCCGGTCGAGCGCGCCGCGAAGCGGTTTCCCGGCGGTCCCGGAGGCGTGTGGCGCGTGCTGAAGGTCTCGAAGTCGCGCCCGCGATCGCCGCCGCTGCTTACTGGCCCCGTTGCCGGAAGGATGTTGCTCGCGATACGCGCGCGAGCGACATGACGCGCGAGATGCTCGAACTCGTGATGAGCATTTCTGGCGCTCAACTCGGAGAGGTGAAAGCGAATGATGGTCGAAAGTTCAGCGGGGTTGATGCCAGTACGTGCGGTCACACGCTTTACCTCCTACCCGCGTGTTCAGGGGCGGACAGCGCCGGCAGCTGATGAACTGACAGAATACAAGCAGCTCGGCCTCCTATCTATGGATGACGGCTTTCGGCGCGAAGGCGCCGTTCGGCGATGAGCGGGGGCTTGGTGCACGGCTCCAACCTCGATTAAGCTACCTTAGCCTGGATTGCCCACGAGAAATTGCCGGAGGGTCGAGAATGTTGCTGCGGAATGCTTGGTATATCGGTGCGTGGGTCGACGAACTCGGCGACAAGCCGCTCGCCCGCCGCATCTGCAGCGATCCGGTCGTGCTGTTCCGCGACGGCTCGGGCAAGGCAGCGGCGCTTGCCGACCGCTGCTGTCATCGCGCCGCACCGCTGCATCTCGGCAGCCTCGTCGAGGCCGGCATCCAGTGCGGCTATCACGGCCTCGTTTTCGACGGCACCGGACGCTGCGTGACGATTCCCGGGCAAAAACTGATCCCGCAGGGCGCGCAGGTGCGCAGCTATCCGACGGTCGAGAAAGACCAGCTGGTGTGGCTGTGGATGGGTGACCCCGCGCTCGCTGACCCTAACAAAATCGTTGATTTCCCTTATCACAACGACCCGGCCCATTGGCCGAACAAGCACGACGTCTACCCGATCAAGGGTAATTACATGTTGATGGTCGACAATCTGATGGACCTGACGCATCTTGGGTATCTGCATGCCCGTACCGTCGGCGGCAATCCTAGTGCCCATGTCGAAGCCGACATGAAAACGATGCGGACCCTCACCGGCCTGAAGTTCACGCGGTGGATGCGGGACTCACTGCCGCCACCCAGCTACGTCAAGGCGGCCGGCTTCCAGGGGCGCGTCGACCGCTGCCAGGAATTCGAATTCGTTGCGCCGAACACCATTTTGCAATGGACCGGCGCGACGGACGCCGGCACCGCGACCGACAATCCGCAGCGTGACTTCCGTTTCCAATTCCGGCTGTTCCACGGCCTGACACCGGAGACCGAGACCAGCTGCTTCTACTTCTGGTCGGCGGCGAATGGCTACCGCCAAAACGACCCCGAGGCGACAGAGCAGCTCTATCGCGAGATCGCGCCGACTTTTCTTGAGGACAAGGATATGGTCGAGGCGCAGCAGAGGCGGCTTGACGAATTCGGCGAACGGGGCCTCATCGACATTGCGTCCGACGCCAATCGAATGCACATGCGGCGCATTGTCGAGCGGTTGATTGCCGCCGAGCGATCCGCGATGGCTGCGGAATAATGCCAGCAGGCTTGTTTTTAGGCAGGTGCAAATAGACGATACCTGGCCTGAACTCACTAGCTTGGTGGTAGCAGAGGATATACGGAGTGGCGCCTCGTCAGTAGAACAGTGGCTCAGGCGATCGTATCGTCGGGTCGGCACCACCCGCT
>JBARIB010000963.1:0-13113 GCA_049799535.1 Allostellaceae bacterium
GGCCCCAGCCGCGCGGCCTGGTAGGCTTCCTGCGCGTGCTCGACTCTAGCGCGTGCAGTGCTCACGGCCGCGAATGCCTGATCGAGATCCTGGTGCGAGGCGAACCCGTCGGCGGCGAGCTTGGACGTGCGCGCAAATTGTTGCTCGGCATAGCGACCAGGATGCTAAAGACGCCGCAGTCAGTGAGCACGGGGCGCCATTCGCCGATAAAGGCGGGGCCGACACCGGGGCTGTGGCGGTGCGCCGGCTCTTCTTCCCTGGGGGGCCGACGACAGGTGGCGCAGGCGCAGCCAAGCCAACGCGAAGAGGGCGAGGGCCATGCCCGCCAGGATCGCAAACGGCACCGCGGACTCGTGCACAGGCGATCCCCGCGCTGCCTGATCGAACAGGATCTGCTGATACCAGCGGATCGGGAGCAGCGCCCCCCAGTCGCGCGCGAAGACACCCATAGCGAGCCCGGCAGCTCCACCCCCGCATACCCGAAAGCGGGCGGCGCGATGATCGCAGTCAGGCTGAGGCCGAGAGGCAGGTTGCGAACCAGCAACAGTCGCCGCCAGCGACTGATAGCCGCGATAAAGAGGGCCGCAGCGACAACCATCATCAATATGCTTGCCGCGATAGGGCAGCCAAAACCCGGCATGGAGAATCAGCACGTCGACCCCGATCAGCGCGAAAAAGACGAGAAACAGCGGGAGCAATTTGCCGGCGAGCGCGACGGGCGGGCTTCCCCCCGCGCAGCGCAGCCAGGCGATCTTGGCTTCATTCTCACCAGGAACTGATACACATTTAGGGCAACTCCTCAGAAGCCGCCGAATATTAACGGAGCATGCCTCAGTCGGCTCGCCCTTCCTCGATCGCACAGCGGCTGCTGCCCGCTCTTTGCTGGCTACCGGGTTATCGGCACGACTGGTTGTTGCCGGATGTCCTGGCCGGCCTCGCGGTCTGGGCGGTCATGGTGCCGGAAAGCATGGCCTATGCCGGCATCGTCGGGGTGCCGCCGATCATGGGACTCTACACAATCGTCCCGCCGCTGATTGCCTACGCGCTGCTCGGCACCTCGCGTCTGCTGGTCGTCGGCCCGGATACTGCCACCGGCCTGATCTCCGCGCTGACCGTGGGCGCCATCGCGGCGCAGGGTACTGTGGAGTTCAATACGCTCACCTCGACGCTGGCAATCTTGATCGGCGGCTTCTTCCTGCTGTTCGGCGCGCTGCGCATGGGTTGGGTGGCTGCCTTCATCCCCACACCGGTGATGCGAGGGTTCATCGAGGGCCTGGTATGCGTCACCATCATCGGCCAGGTGCCACACCTGCTTGGCATCGACGGCGCGGCCGGCAACTTCTTCGCCAAGCTCTGGTTCGTGCTGCAGCATCTACCGGAAACCTCGCTGGCCCCGGTACTGACCGGCTCGCTCAGCCTCATAGCGATGCTGGTGCTGCGCCGCCTGGCGCCCCGCATACCCGCGGCGCTGGTGGTCGCGGTCGTGGCCACGATCCTCGTCAGCCTGCTCGGCGGCGAGGCCGCCGGGGTCAGCGTGGTCGGCGAGCTCCCGTCTGGCCTGCCTCACCTCGCGCTGCCCAAGCCCGACCTTGCGATATTGCAGGAGCTCGCACCCGGCGCGCTTGCCATCGTGCTGGTCGGCTATGCCGAGGCACTCGGCGGGGCAAAGGCCGCGGCAATGCAGGGCGGCGGCGACATCGACCCGAATCAGGAGCTGATCGCGCACGGGCCCGCCAATATTCTGAGCGGCCTTTTCGGCGGTTTCCTCGTTGTCGGCAGCCTGTCCAAAACCTCCGTCGCAATGGCTGCCGGCGCCCACACCCAGCTCGCCAATCTCGTCGCAGCAGTCCTATGCTTCCTGACGCTGGTGTTGTTGACGCCGTTATTCCGGGGCATGCCGCATCCAGCACTCGCCGCAATCGTGATCGCGGCAATGCTTCACCTCTCCAAGCCCGAATATTTGCGCGGTCTGTTCGCACGCAGCCGCTGGGAGTTCGGCCTCGCCGCGATCGTTGTCACCGCAGAGCTGACATTGGGCGTCCCACACGGCATCGCTCTCGGTGTGGCGCTGTCGCTTTTAATGTTGATCTATCTAACCAGCCACCCGCAAGGCGCGGTGCTCGGTCAGTTGCCGGGTACCGAGGCCTATCGTGACGTCCGGCGCCACCCCGAGGCGCTTACGTTCCCCGGCTTGCTGATTTGGCGCGTCGGCGGCGACCTATTCTTTGCGAGCATCGGTCACCTCGACGAGGAGCTGAAGGCTGCACTGGCTGCCAACCGTCCGCCGGCGAGGCATGTGCTTCTAGACGCAGATTCGGTGAACTTCATCGACACCAGCGCCTGCGACGCACTGCTGAACTCAATCAAGGAGCTGCAAAGCCAAGGGATAACCTTCGCGTTCGCCCGCGTGCGCGACGAAGTGCGAAGGCGGTTACGGCTCGGGGGCATAGAGGCCATCGTCGGTTCGTCCAACTTCTACGAACGTGTGACCGACGGCGTACTCGCCTGGCAAGAGCAAGAACGGCTCACCGCCGACGGTACCCGGCGTTAAAAGAACCTGAACCTGAACAGATAAAGGACGATCGCGAACAAGCTGAAGACTGCCGCTATCACCCCGGCGATCACCCAAAAGCCGTTGGAGCTGCCGCTGAACGGGATGCCCCCGACATTCATCCCCCAAATGCTTGCGATCAGCGTTGCCGGCAAGAATATCACCGAGAACATCGTGAGTGTGTAAAGGTTTCGGTTGGTCTCCTCCTCGACCTGCGCCCGTAGCTCTTCGACCAGGAACTGACAGCGCTCCGCGTAATCCTGCGTATCCTCGCCCAGTGCCGCATAGCGATGGATCTGGCGGTCGAATCGGTCGAATTCTTCTGCAGGAAACAGCGGCGGACGCTCGCGCGTGAATTCGAGCATCGCCGTGCGCTTGTAGGCCATGTCGCGGGCGACCCGGATTGAATCGCGTCGCATCTCCAGGATGTCCTTGCGTTGCCCGGCGCCGTCACGTTGCAACACCTTCGACTCGATTGCACTGAGGCGCTCACTGGCCTGCTGCAACAGACCTTCGCCGATGTCGTTGAGGGCTCTGAAGAATTCCGTGATCAGCCCGCACGGGCTCTCCGGTACGGCCGTATGGGCCTCCACCCGGCGTCGCAGCTCCTTGACTGAGAGCAGCGGGATGCGTCGACCGGTGACGAGCAGTGTCCGAGTGGCGGCAACGCTGAGCGAGCCCGCTTCGAGGGTGGCGGCGCCGGGTTCGTCGCGGAAGTCCCGCAAATGGCCATAGACCAGATCCGGCGCGACGAAGAGCCTACCCCACTGGATCGGCGCGGCTACCGCCTCGACGACGTCGCGCGGCCAGGGACGACGGGATAGCCAAGCTTGCGCCGCGGCATCGCGGAGGTCGAGATGCACCCAGACAAAATCCGCCTTGCCCGTCGCGGCGGCGGCCTCCGCAAGATCGCGCAGCGCCTGCCCCTGCCCGTTGCGGAATGCGAAGGCGAACGATGGACCACCGTCACTCATGCTTTGCCTTACGCTCCCCGCCGACTACGGAGCTCAAGGTGCGTCATGTTGGCAATTCAGACGATTGCGGACGGCACATCGTCAACCCAGTAAATAATAACAACGGATCGAGCGGGTCTCGTTCGAGATCAGGCGAGAGCTGGGTCATTCGGCGTTGACCACGCTGTAGAGGCGATGGATCCGGTCGGAAAACCACTCCGTCAGGCTGTGCTTTGGTATGGCCTTGTCGAGCTCATGCGAGGCAACCAATCGGCCCGCGGCCTGGCGTCGTGCCAGGGCCCGGCACAAGCCCTGGGCAGCTTGCGGCCGGGACTCCAAAATCGGCGTGAGATCCGCCTTGGCAAGCTCATATACCGTGGCCGGGATCAATGCGCTGATCTTCACAGTAGAAGCCGCTCCAGTCAGCAAACCAATCTCGCCAAAATGATCTCCGGGCCCAAGGCGTAAGATTTCGATCTCACCTTCGATTTCCGAGCTTGTAAAAGAGAGGATGCCGTTGCCGACGATGAATAACGACTGCAGAACGATGCCGGGCTCGAGCAACGTTTCGCCCTCGTCATATGATCGTTCTTTAAGCTTTGCCGCGATGGCGGCTCGTTCTTCCAGCGTGAAACTCGCAAAAATGGCTACCAGTTCGAGCACCCTTTCGACACCGGTTCGGCTCTTTCGCCAGTCCTCGCCTGCCGTGGCATTGTTAGACCTGCTCTGCGGCGCGGCCAGGTCGATGCCCGCAGCCGCCAAATGCCGGTAAATGAAATCGAACAGTTCGTTCTGCGCTTTGATTGTCGAGCCCAGCTCCTCGACGAAGAACGCTATCTCGAACTCTGTGTAGGTTGCGTTGATCCCCTTCACGGTAATGGTCGGAGCCGGTGTCGTGACGATTAGCCGGGAATTGCGGATCGCATGCTCGAGGAGCTCGCTGCACCTCGATGGCGATGTCCGAGCATCGACCTGAACGGTAACGCTCGTTCCGTGAAGACCGCTCGGAGAGCTGGCATTCACGATCTTTGACTTGGCGATGGCGCTATTAGGAACGATCGCGAGATCTCGCCGAACGGTCAGAATGGAGGTCGCGCGCCAGTTCAGTTCGATGACCCGTCCGTCGGCTCCGCCTTCGATGCTGACCCAATCGCCGGGACGATAAGGGCGGCTGAAACTCAGCACGATGCCCGAGAATACATCGCCCAAGGTACTTTGCAGGGCGAGGCCGAGAATGATCGCGACCACGCCGGAGGTCGCCAGAAGTCCCTGGATCGGGAGGTCGAAGACATAGGATACGATGGCGAAGAGCGCGGCGAGATAAATGAGGCCCGCCAGCAGATCCTGCAGGAGTTTTGCCTCGCGCGGACTGCGTTGAAAGACGATGACGGCGCGCATCGCGCCGACCACGAACCACGCTGCCCATAGCCACCAAGTGATTTTGAGGATCGCGCGGACCGCGTCGCGAAACGGCGAGCCCGTTAATGCCAGCGGCTGATAGGGTACGACATCGGCGTGCACCAGAGCGATCGTCAGCAAGATGAGTAAAATGACCCGTACGATCGCCCGGCCGACTGGATGTCTTTTAAAGAAAAAATGAGTGGCGAGACCGCCAAGGATAAACAGCCCCAGGACGATAATCAGCGGGTCGTGGGCGGCCGCTTCGCTGACGCCCCTAAAATCGATCATTCCTATATTCCGAAGTTGCCGCACCGGTGAGCGGCGGATGATGCGGGATGAGCTTCTCGCGACGCAACCGGCTCGCAACTGCGGTCTGTTGTCAGCACGGAAAGGCGGTTCTCTTCTTTGAAAAAGCTCTTGAACTAGCTGGCGTTTTTCCTATTTTATTCGCGACGCAATCACACGTGCCTAGAACCCCGTTTCGCAAGGGGTGCTGCTACGACGTAACGCGTCCTTTTCGGTCGAGCCGGCCAACCCGTGGGCCGGCGTCCTTAAGGGAAACGGATATGTTCCGGCACGCGATGCGAAGTCCTCGCACCATCGTCTGACGCCTCGGGGCGGGCTCTGCCCGCCCGCGGCGCTTCACCCTATCGGTCATCCGGTGTCCCGTGCTCGTAGCTCGCTGGCGCCGGAGTGACGCCTCCTGGCTTTGGAGGATGGTGCGATGGCACAAGCCCACCTTGTCTCTTCCCGCCCGCACGGGCGCTCTGCTTATCCTTCGATCGATGCGGTCGTTGCCGATATACGGCCGGCGCATCCATTGCTGTGCCTGCGCCCAGCGACGATCGCCGGAGCGGCGCGGCGTTTCGTCGAGCTCTTCCCTGGGGACGTCCTCTATGCGGTGAAGTGCAATCCGGAGCCTCGTGTGCTCCGGGCGGTTTGGGCCGGCGGCGTCCGCCATTTCGATTGCGCCTCGCTCTCCGAGGTGGCGCTCGTCCGCAAGCTGTTGCCGGCGGCCGAGATCCATTTCATGCACCCGGTCAAGTCGCGCCACGCAATCCGCGACGCCTTCAACACCCATGGTGTGACCGACTTTGCGGTCGACAGCACCGACGAATTGGCGAAGATCCTGCAGGAGACGGTCCCCGTCGGCCTGGTCGGCGATCCGCTGGTGTTGGGGCTGTTTGTGCGCCTCGCTTTGCCCAAAGGTGGAGCGGTCTATGACCTTTCCGGGAAATTCGGCGCGCCGCTCGACGAGGCGATCGAATTGCTGCACGCGGCGCGGCCTCACGCGGCTCGTCTCGGCATTGCCTTCCATGTCGGCTCCCAGTGCCTCGAACCCGAGGCCTATAGCCGTGCCATCAGACTGGCGCGCGAGGCGATTACGAGATGCGGGGTTCCCGTCGACATCGTCGATGTCGGCGGCGGCTTCCCGGTCAGCTACCCCGATATGACGCCGCCGCCCCTTGCCGACTCATCGCCGCGATCGCGGCCAGCGCCGCGGGACTACCCAGGACTGTCCGGTTATGGGCGGAGCCCGGACGGGCGCTCGTCGCCGGCGGCGGATCTGTCATCGCGCAAGTGCAGCTGCGCAGAGGAGATGTTCTTTTCGTCAACGATGGCGTCTACGGCAATTTGAGCGATGCTGGCGCCCTCGGTTTCCGGTTCCCGGGCAGGCGCATCCGTCCCGGCGAAGTCGAGGGTACGCAAGAGGGCCTCGCCGAGTTCGCGCTATACGGGCCAACCTGCGACAGCGCCGATCGGATGCACGGCCCGTTTCGTTTGCTCGCCGATATGCGCGAGGGAGACTGGATCGAGCTCGGCCAACTCGGTGCTTATGGAGCCTGTCTGCGTACCGGCTTCAACGGCTTCGGCCGGGGAGAGGTGGTGGAAGTCGCCGACCCCCCGATGCTGACGACGCCGGGTTACGAGTAGGCCGAGGATTGAGAAGCGTTAAGGGTTAGTCCCAGATCTTTTCAGTCAGCGGCAGGCCGCGGATCTCGTCCGGACCGAGCGGGCGATCAGGACGGATCCCGGCTTGCTCCAGCAATGCGGCGATTTGCCGGGCATGCTGGGCCGAATGCCAGACGGTGCGTTCGAACATCTCGTGCCGCGAGGTCGCGCCGAAATAGGTCGGCACTGGTCGGCTGAAGTCCTCGTCCTTCGCCCGATCCCATCACGCATTGAACCGGGCCCGGACGCTTTCGCCGAATTCGGCTATCGCCGCGCTCGTCTGCATCTCCGCGGGCGGCGGAACGATAAGGCTCTCATAAGTCAGGATTTCGCCCGTGTCCTCCATGTCGAGATAGGCGGTCGGGATCTGGAAGATGTGGTGCGTCAGCGTCCGGTACGAGCGCGGCCGGTGCGACAGCTGCTGCTCGAGCATGTGGTCGGGCATCTGATGCACCAGCCGGATTGCCGTTTCGAGCACATGATCGTACCGGACATGTAGTTCGGCCGGCGACAACGCCGGGCCCGTCTTCTCGTCGAGGCCTAAGAACTCAACGACGTCGGCGATGACCTGCGCAAAAACGAAGCGGTCGCCGCGCGACACGACCGGCACGGAACGCGCGCCCAACTGCTGCAGTTCCTCAAGGCCATCTTCGTCTACCAATACGTTGATCGATTGAAACTCGATCCCACGGACCGAGAGGTATTCCTTTACCCTAAGGCAGCTCGTTCAATGCGGCTGCCAAAACACCTTGATCTGCTCGTTCACTCTTTCCCTCCTCCGGCCAGTACTTGTTAGACCTAAGAGGAAGGTTGGGGCTTTGCAACCCGATCGATAGCAGGCCTATTCTCTCGCGCCATTCTGTAACGTAACGAAGGAGGGAGCGATGACGGTTGTGCGGGCTGCGGCGCGGGCCACCAAGCGGGGCTCCGCGGAAAACTTCACCGGAGAGGTGTTTCAGGACGAGGTGCTGGTAGGTCAGCCACCCTCGCGCATGCGGGCGACGGTCGTCTCGTTCACCCCGGGCGCGCGCACCGGCTGGCATTCCCATCCGGTCGGGCAGACCCTCTATTGCCTCTCTGGTGTCGGGCGGATCTGCATTGGCAAGGGCTCGCGGCCGCAGGCGATCCATCCCGGCGACACTGTAATGATCCCGCCCAACACGATGCACTGGGACGGCGCTGCCCCCGACCGCCTGTTCAGCCATCTGGCGATGTCGGAAACCGGCGAGGGGGGCCAGGGCACGACCTGGGCCGAACACGTCAGTGACAGCGACTACAAGATGACGCCGGCGACCGCCTGACCGAGCCCGTTCAGCCGAGCGTGCTGGCGGCACGCAACGCCGCAATCTCGGCGGGCGCTAGCCAGCCGGCAAGCGCCGCCGCAGCTTCCTCGCCGCGACTGGGTTCCTGTGGGGGGAGGGGCAAATCCGGGATCGTGCGGCTGAAGCGAGGCGCAGGCGCGGGCTGCACGATGCCGTCGATTTCGACATAGGTGCCCCGCGCCGCGTTGTGCGGATGGTGCGGCGCCTCGTCTGTTGTCAGCACCGGTGCAAAACAAGCATCGGTGCCTTCCAACACCCTGCACCACTCCTCCCGCGTCCGGGTCTTGAACAGCGCCGCTAGACGCGCTTGCGCTGCGGGCCATTGCTCACGGTCCAACTGCGGCGGCATTGTTGCCGGATCGATGTCGAGGCGCCGCAACAACTCCGCGTAGAACTTGCCTTCGATCGGCGCGATAGAGATCCAGCGCCCGTCGGCGCACTCGTAGACATTGTAGAAGTGCGAGCCGGTATCGAGATGGTTGGTACCGCGTTCATGGGTTGCGAGCCCCGAGGCGACCATGCCGTGAAAAGCCGTCATCAGCGAGGCGGCGCCGTCGACCATCGCGGCATCGACCACTTGGCCTCGGCCCGAACGTTGCGCCTCAAGAATGCCGCAGACGATCCCGAAGGCCAGGTAAAGGGCGCCGCCCGCGAAATCGCCAATCAGATTCAACGGCGGAGTCGGCGGTTGGCCGCGTCGCCCGAAAGCGTGCAATGCGCCGACCAGCGAAATGTAATTGATGTCGTGCCCGGCAGCATGCGCCAGCGGCCCCTCCTGCCCCCAGCCTGTGACCCTGCCGTAGACAAGACGGGGGTTGCGCTCGAAGCACTCCTCGGGCCCGAGGCCCAGCCGCTCGGTGACACCCGGCCGGAAGCCTTCGATCAATGCGTCGGCGCGCTCTACGAGGCGCAGGGCAAGCGCCTTTCCCTCGGGGCTCTTCAGGTCGAGCGCCACGGCGCGGCGGCCGCGCAACAGCAGGTCATGGCGCAGCTCGCGCTGGAGGCCGAGATCGCTGGGTTCCGGCCGATCGATGCGCAAAACGCCCGCACCGAGATCGGCAAGCAGCATCGCGCACATTGGCCCCGGCCCGATCCCGGTAAATTCCACGACCTTGATACCGGCGAGCGGTCCCAAATCCGCCTCCCTTTTGAAATGAGTGGGCCAGCGTGCGTGGTATTAAGCGGTCGGTCAAGCCGCCGACCGACCATTCTCAGAGGAGAGCCCACCATGTCCGGACCGCTCGCAGGCATTCGCGTCGTCGATTTGACCTCGGCGGTATTAGGGCCGATAGCGACGCAGATCCTCGGCGATATGGGAGCGGATGTAATCAAGATAGAGCCGCCGGAAGGCGATCCAATTCGGCCGCTCGGACCTGCCCGACACTTTGGCATGGGGGCCTATTTCCTCAACATCAACCGCAACAAGCGCAGCGTCGCGCTCGATTTGAAACGGCCGGCGGCTCGCGAGGCGCTCCTCAAGCTGACTGAGACGGCCGATGTTTTCGTGCACAATATGCGGCTCGGGGCGGCCGAGCGTCTCAGCGTCGACTACGCGGCAATTGCGGCGCGAAATCCGCGCGTCATTTATGCCGCGGCGACCGGCTTTCGCCGCAATGGTGCCCACCGAGACCGGCCCTCCTTCGACGATGTGATCCAGGGTGAAAGTGGGCTTGCCGCGCTCAATGGCGGTGTCGGCGGTGAGCCGCGCTATGTCCCGATGGCGGTGTGCGACAAGATCTGCGGCTACGTGCTGGCTTCGACGATCGGCATGGCGCTTTACCATCGCGAGCGCACCGGCGCGGGTCAGGAACTGCATGTCCCGATGCTGGAGACTATGGTCGCCTTCAACCTCGTCGACCATCTCTGGCACGGCGTCCTCGCCGAGCCGGAAAAGGGGCTCGGCTATCCGCGCATGCTGACGCCGCACCGTCGGTCGTTCCCGACCAAGGACGGGCACATCTGTATTCTAGCGACGACCAATACGCAGTCGCGCCATCTGCTAGAGGCGATCGGCCGCCCGGAGCTAGCCGATGATGAGCGGTTCTCGACTTTGGCGCGGCGCACCGACAACATCGGCGAACTGTACGAGATCGTCATCGAGCATATGCGCCGGCGCACCACCGCCCAATGGCACGACCGGCTCGACCAATTCGATGTGCCCAACGGCGGCGTCGTAACCGATCTCGAAGATCTGCTTGCCGACCCCTACCTCGCCGAGACCAGATTTTTCGAGCCGGTCGAGCATCCCACCGAAGGCAAGATGCTGACGATGGCGATCCCGGTGGAGTTTTCGGGCTCGCCCGGCGAGAGTTTCCGACTGCCGCCGCCCCGCCTCGGCGAGCACACCCGCACCGTGCTGGGGAACTCGGTTATTCCGATCCTGAAATCGAAGCGATCAACGCCTAGCCGATCATCGAGCCAAATGCCGGCTGCTGGCCAAAATCGGATATTGCATCCGCAATCATGGTTTGCTGCATCTGCAGCAAACCTGCAACAAACTTTATCGTATTGCCTGTAATGGTTGCCTGACTCCGCTAATCATCGGACGCCCGCAAGGCGGGTCGCGAGGCATGCACGACCACCGCGAAACCATTGCGTCAGCCGCACAAGACTGCAACAATTTTGTAAACGAGAGCAAGGGACTGTCATGAGCAACAGTTCGACCGGATCTCCGGTGGTTTACGGCTACCATGCCCATGTCTATTACAATGGGGAGTCGTTCCCGATTGCGGAGAGACTCCGTGAGACACTCGCGGCGAATTTCCCGGTCGAGCTCGGGCGGTTCGGTGGTGAACAGGTCGGGCCGCACCCGGTGCCGCAATTCCAAATCATCTTCAACACCGCGCAGTTTCAGTCAGTGGTGCCTTGGCTGATGCTCAGCCGCGAGGGGCTCGACGTTCTCGTGCATCCGCTGACCGACGACATGGTCGACGATCACACCGTCTATGCGATGTGGCTGGGGACGCCGATCAAGCTCAATCTCGGCACGATGCAGCGCCGGGGATACCGCGCCGAATTGTTGCCGATCACCTGAACCGGGTTTTCTAGAGATTTGACGATGACCGACGCAACTGCCCAGCCGGTCAAGATCGACGGCTATCACGCGCATATCTATTACGATGCCGAGACCCGCCCGCAGGCCGAACGGCTACGCGAGGAGATTGTCGCCACATTAGGGCGTCGAGGTCAGGGCGTTGAACGACGAGCCGAGGGGACCGCACCCGGTTCCGCAGTTCCGCTTTACGTTCACGACGGCGCAGTTCGAGAAGGTTGTGCCGTGGCTGATGCTGAACCGACAGGGTCTCGACGTGCTTGTGCATCCGCTGACCGACAATTCCCATGACGACCATTCCCGCTACGCGGTCTGGCTTGGTTCGCCGGTGGCACTGAGACCTAATACGATGCGCCGGACCTACAGCGTCGAGCAATATCCGGCCCCCGCTAAGCCCTAACCGCAGCGTTCCATCGGCAAGGGAGGAAAGGCATGGAAAAGCGGCGAAGCATCGATGTGGCGGGGGCGAAGCACGTCAACCCGATCCCGAGCGCCAGCCGGCGCGGCCCGTTCGTGGTGTCCGGTGCGATCTCCGGCGCCGATCCCGAGACCGGCAAGGTCCCCGACGACCTCGACGAGCAATGCCGACTGATGTTCGAGAATGTCCGGCGGGTGATGGCGGCGGCCGGCGGCTCGCCCGACGACATCGTCAAGATGACGGTCTGGATCACGGACCGTTCACTGCGCCCGATCCTCAACAAGCACTGGGTCGAAATCTTCCCCGATCCGCATTCGCGGCCGGCGCGCCACACCTTGACCTCAGGCGACTTCACCGCGCCGATGCAGATCCAATGTGACCTGATGGCCATGCTGGGAGAAGGCTGAAACCATGAAGATCCTCGATATCCGCACGACCCCGCTCTCCTACCGGTGTGACCCGCCCTATGGCAGCGCTGGCGGCATGCAGTCGCGCCGCGGCGGTCTCCTCGTCGAGATCGTGACCGACGAGCGGGTGACCGGGATCGGCGAGGCCGGGGTCGGCGGCGGCGCCACTGCGGGCGTGATCGAGAAGCTGCTTGCACCGATGCTGATCGGCGAGGACCCGCTCCTCATCGAAGGCCTGTGGCAGAAGATGTTCGCGCGCACCCGTCAATACGGCCGGCGCGGCATCGTCATGAATGCGATCAGCGGCATCGACATCGCGCTGTGGGACATCGCCGGCAAGGTCGCCAAACTGCCGCTCTATCGCCTGTTCGGCGGCTGCCGCGACCGGGTCGAGACCTATGCCAGCGGCGGCTTCTACCAGGAAGGCAAATCGGCCGACGATCTCGCCGGCGAGGCCGAGGGCTACCGCGCCCGCGGCTTCAAGGGCATGAAGATGAAGGTCGGCCGCAATCCCTCGACACAGACCCATCTGCGCCATCTGGTCGACCGTGCCGAGACGTGCGAGGTCGAACCCGAGGAAGACATCGCGCGGGTCGCCGCGGTGCGCCGCGCGCTGGGCCCCACGGCGAAGCTGATGGTCGACGTCAATTGCGCATGGAGCCCGTCTTTCGCGATCGAGATGGGCCGAGCATTCGAGCCCTATAAGCTCTACTGGATCGAGGAGCCGGTGGCGACCGACGACATCGACGGCAGCGCCCGAGTCGCCGATGCGCTCGCCACCCCGATCGCCGGCTACGAGACCGAGATCGGCCTCTTCGGCTTTCGGGAGCTGATCACCCGCGGCGCCGTCGACATCGTCCAGCCCGACATTGCCTGGGCGGGCGGCTTCTCTGAATGCCGCCGCATCGCTGCTCTGGCGCAGGCACACCACCGAATGGTCGCACCGCACGCCTTCGCCAGCGCCGTGACAATGGTCGCCTCGCTACACTTCATCGCTTCGATCCCGAACGGACTCATGCTCGAATTCGACCAGAACCCCAACGGCCTGCGCGACGA
>JBARIB010000964.1:0-1604 GCA_049799535.1 Allostellaceae bacterium
CACCCGAATATTGTCGCCATCTGGGATTTTGGCGACGACAACGGGGTGCCGTTTCTTGTGATGGAGTATATTGACGGACGCGGCCTCAATGAGATCATAAAGTCGTCCGGTCCGCTCGCAGCCAAGCCCGCCATTGCCATCATCGCTCAAGTCCTGAGTGCGCTAGGGTTTGCACATGACAGCGGGATCGTCCACCGTGACATCAAGCCGTCGAACATTATGGTATTGAGAGGCGGTCAGGTTAAAGTCGCTGATTTCGGCGTCGCCCGCATAGATTCCTCAGAGTTCACGATTGTTGGCGATTTATTGGGGACCCCCGCCTATATGGCTCCCGAGCAGCTTTCCGGCGGGTCTATCGATAGCCGCACCGATCTATTCGCCGCGGGCGTCATCCTGTTCGAAATGCTGAGCGGCGTGAAGCCGTTCCGAGGCAAAAGCATAACCGAGATCATTTCTTTTATGGAAACGCGAGGACCCGAGGACATACGGGCGCTGAACCCGGCTGTTCCCGACTCGCTCAAGCGCGTCATCGGCAAGGCCCTCGCTTTTGATCCGACGGAGCGTTACGTGAGTGCTGCGGAGTTCTCTGCGGCATTGTTCGAGGCCGCTCCCGATACAGTGGGGGAGCTGCGAATCCTGGAAACGGCTGCTTCAGAACCAACGACTGCCGAAGCCAAGATACGGGCTGTTGCGCAAGCCGCTCCTACAGCACCGGGTACAGTTTCCTTGGCTCCAGAGCTGTTGCGAGAGATCGAGCGTGACTTGGCAACGTGCATCGGCCCGATGGCCTCGGTCGCGGTGAAGCGGGCCGCGCGCGAAACAAATGACGTCCTTAAGCTGTACGAGATGCTCGGGAGGCAAGTGGATAGCCCGCCGGATCGCGCCGAATTCCTGGCTAAGGGCCGGCAGCGAGCGGCAGGACTCCTCGGCCGCCCGCGCCCCTTAGCCACACCAAAGGCCGAAAGGGTTGCCGAGCGAGCGCGCGATGTGCCTGATACAGGAGCAAAAGCGGCGAGCATTGTGGCAATCGAGTCCGATCTCACCCGCTATATCGGCCCGATCGCGCGAATTCTCGTCAGAAGGGAACTCGAAAAGTTCGAGTCATTGGCGAAATTTTGTCTCGATTTGGCAGAGCATATTCCCGATGAAAGGGAGCGGCGAGCCTTCCTCAATGCGCATGGCGGCGAATAATCGGCGAGGCGAGCCAGGAACAATGAAGGGGTGCAACGCCGCGGTCTTGATGATCGCCGTCGTGTTGACGGCAATGGTGACCTCGTCGTCCCGTCCCTGGGCAGCCGAAACGGTCAATGTCGTCGAAGACCTCGATGCCAATCCCTCGCTGATTCGTGAGATTCAATTCATGCTGCTTCGGATCGGGATGGAGCCGGGGCCGATCGATGGAATCGCCGGCCCCCAGACGGTCGGAGCCGTCCACAGATTTCAGGCGCAATCCGGCTTGCCGGTGGGAGAGCTTGTGAATGGCGGCAAGATCTCGGGGACCTTCGTCGCGCGGCTGCGCGCAGAAGCTTCACGGGCTGTTTTCGGAACGCAAAAAGCGCCTGAAACTCCGCCGCCTGCCGCGGCACCTCCTGTCGCGGCCGTCG
>JBARIB010000965.1:0-1957 GCA_049799535.1 Allostellaceae bacterium
ATGCCGACACCTTCGGCTTCGAGTCGATCCAGCAATACAGCCGCGGGGACAACCAATGGCCCGGCGATATTGCGGCGTGGCGCGAGGCTGGGGGGAGCCACATATCGGTCGTGACGATGGGCGCGAAACTCAACACGGTGGACGGCCACATCGAAGCCATTAAGCGTTGGCGTGAGGTCTACAACTCGGTCCGCTAGGAGTTCTGCAGCGCCGTACTCTTCGCAATGGGGCGGCCTATCGGTTCTTGAACCGTTGATGCACTCTGGGGACACCGGCGGTCGAGGCTGTCAGGAAATCGGATTTCGTTTGATGGTCTTCTGTTTCGTCGTTCCCGCGCAAGCGGGAACCCAGGGATTTCAGTCACTTGCCCCCTGTTCGTGCCAGGGGCAAGCTCTGGGCCCCCGCTTTCGCGGGGGCGACGATGTGAGGGGGTTGCGCGATTGGATTACAGCCTCGGTCGCAGGTGTCCACCAGAGCGGAAGAACCGTCCCGAAAGGACGGCCCTCCTCGGTTTCTTGCTGTGCGATAAGGTCAGGCGCCTTACCGAGCAACCCCGACGAGCTTGTGGCCATCGGGGTCACGAAGATAAGCGAGATAAGCGCCATTTGGGCGCTTGCCAGGCGGATCCTCGATCGACGTGCCGCCATTCGCAACGCCGGCTTTGTGCCACGCTTCGGCTTGCGCCGCGTCCTTCATGACAAAGCCGATAGTGCCGCCATTGGCCTGGCTGGCCGGCTTGCCATCGATGGGCTTGCTGACCATGAAACGGCCGCCATTGTGAGAGTAGGCCAGCCGACCTCTCGCGTCCTCTGTACCAGGTTGAGCCCCCATTGCTGCAAAGAGGGCATCGTAGAATTTCTTTGACCGGGCAATATCGTTGCTGCCGATCATGATGTGGCTGAACATTTCAATTTCTCCATATGAGCATTATATGAGCATTACGCGCTCGGCGCCGCCTCGTCCCGCAAGCGGAAGGCGGCCTGCGGGCCGGACAGTATGACGAGCCGACGATCGGCAGAAGTGCAAAGTCTCTCCCACTCCACACCGAGTATCCCGAATTGGGTCGACTTCTCTCTGACGTTCTCAGCGGGCCGTGTTTTACGGCAGACGGGTTGCCCCTGCCGGCCACTGCGGAACGACGGCGTCCACCGCGCCGGCCTGACGAGCGCCAAGCCCGGCTCGTTTTAGGGTTTGACATGCTCTACTCGCAATAAGTTCATCGTGCCGAGTACTCAGAACCATTACCCGCGACTAGCCCTGCCGCGGGTACGAATACCAGCGCCGGAGGCACCGGCAAAACGGTTTCGCGATCAGCGGACAATGCCTGCTCCGCCATGAGGGCTAGCTCCTCGACCTGGGGCGAAACCGCTCTCTTAGGATCTACAAAAAGGCAACTGTCCGGCGATGGTCCCAATCTGGGGTGGAACCTTCCGGCCTTGCGATGCCGCCCGCAATCCGTCGCTCCACGAGTGGCGAAACCTCGGCGCATAATAATGCTTACGTGAGTGGATAGCCTCTATGGCAGACCGGGAGAAGCGCGCGCAATGCCTCGCCTGCTTTCGCTTAACGTGGGTCTGCCAAGCGATGTCGTGTGGCGAGGAAAGACGGTCCACACCGCCATCTGGAAGGCGCCTGTTCCAGGCCGGCGCATGGTACGACGGGTCAACATCGACGGCGATGGTCAAGGAGATTTGGCGAGCCATGGCGGCGAGCATCGGGCCGTCCTCGTTTATCAGATCGCTTCCTATCGCTATTGGGAAGGCCGGCTTGGCCGCAGCGACTTCGTCTTTGGGCAGTTCGGGGAGAACTTCACCGTCGAAGGCCTGGCTGACAGCGAGGTGTGCATCGGCGATCGCTATCGCATCGGGAGTGCCGTCTTTGAAGTGACGCAGCCGCGTGTCACGTGCTATCGGGTCGGCATCCGCATGAACGAACCGCAGATGGCGGCACTGCTCGT
>JBARIB010000966.1:0-1822 GCA_049799535.1 Allostellaceae bacterium
TGGCGCGGGGTCACACCCCTCGAGCTCTTCTTGTATTGGGGCGGCGACGAACGAGACAGTAATTTCTCCCGGGCGCGCGAAGACTTCCCGGTCTGCGTACCGGTGGGCAGCCATGCGCCCCACGCAATCGGGGTGGCGCTCGCCTTCAGATTGCGCCGGGAGAGGCGCGCAGCCGTCTGCATCTTTGGTGACGGCGCCACATCGAAGGGCGATGTCGCCGAGGCGCCGAATGTCGCCGGCGTGTGGAAGCTCGCAGTCGTTTTTGTGGTCAGCAATAATGGTTGGGCGATTTCGACGCCGCGGCACCAGCAAAGCGCCGCGGAGACGCTGGCTCAGAAGGCAATTGCTGCCGGCTGTGCCGGCGAGCAGGTCGACGGCAACGATGTCATTGCGGTTCACGGCGCCATCTCGGGCGCACTCGAGCGCGCCGCAGCGGCGCCGGCCCACACCTTATTGAGGCGCTGACCTATCGTCTCGGCGATCACACCACTGCCGACGATGCGAGCCTCTACCGCGATGATAGCGAAGTAAGTCGCCATTGGCCGGAGGAGCCGATACCGCGGCTCCGCCGATTTCTCATAGAGGCTGGCCATTGGACAAAGGCCGACGAAGAGCGGCTGCTCCAGGAGACCGCGGCGGAGATCACGGCAGCAGCCGAGGCCTATTTGGGGATGCCGCCGCAGGATCCGGCAACGATGTTCGACTACACCTTCGCCAGCTGCCGGCAGAGCTCGTGCTGCAGGGGCAGGCTGCGCTCGGCGGATCCGGGGTCGCCGCTTCGAAGATAAAAATTTCCAACCGGCCGGACTAAACCGCATGAGGGAGCTGATGATGGAGGAAGAGTTTCGCTTTGCCGATGAGCTCGGACCATTCAAGCTCGTTTACATTTATCGGCCCTCGGTCGGTCTCAAGGCAGTGGTCGCGATCGACAATATCGCCTGCGGGCCGGCGATCGGCGGGGTTCGCATTGCGCCCGATGTCAGCACCGAGGAAGCGTTCCGACTGGCACGGGCGATGACCTTCAAGAATGCCGCGGCCGGTCTGCCGCATGGCGGCGGTAAGTCGGTAATCTTCGCTGACCCCAAAATGCCGGTGCAGGAGAAGGAGAGGTTGATTCGCGCCTTTGCCACGGCGATCCGCGATCTGACCGAGTACATTCCGGGCCCGGATATGGGAACCGATGAGCTGGCAATGGGATGGATAAAGGACGAGACCGGCCGTGCCGTCGGTCTTCCGCGCGAGATCGGCGGCATTCCGCTCGACGAGATCGGGGCGACCGGTTTTGGCCTGGTGAGTGCGGTCGAGGTGGCAAAACATCACATCGCGATGCCACTGGAAGGATCGCGAGTTGTGATCCAGGGCTTTGGCTCGGTCGGTAAGAATGTGGCGCACTTCCTTGCCGACAAAGGCGCGGTCGTCGTCGCGGCGAGTGACACCTGCGGCACCATCGTTGATCAGAATGGGTTGGATGTGCCTGCGCTGATCGCGCTCAAGGAGGAGGGCCGAGCTTTGTCTGATTACCCTCGCGGGCACAAGCTTGCCGCAGACGCGGTGATCGATATCCCATGCGAAATCTGGATCCCCGCAGCGCGACCGGACGTCATTCACGCCGGCAATGTTGCGCGGCTGCAGACGCGCATCGTCGCGGAGGGCGCCAACATTCCTTGCACTGTGGAGGCCGAGCAGGTGCTCGCCGAGCGGGGGGTGCTCGTATTGCCCGATTTTATTGCCAATGCTGGCGGCGTAATTTGTGCGGCGATTGAATATCGCGGCGGAACCGAGGCGGCGGCTCTGGCGCTGATCGAGGAAAAAATTCGTGCCA
>JBARIB010000967.1:0-3133 GCA_049799535.1 Allostellaceae bacterium
GCCTGCGGCCGCGGCGGGGCGCGAACGGATCGACGACGCGGCCGCCTGCCAAGGTATGCCGCGCCGCATGGTCGCGCAGCACGACGCGATCCCCCCATGATGCGCCGATCGCCTCCTCGAGATCGAGTTGGACGAAGCCGCTCTCGCCCGGCGCAATTGTCCGGGCTCGGAGCACAGCAATGCGGCCGACAGTATCCGCGGTGCCGATATGCAGGTGGACTGGAACACCATCGCGCAGCGGCGCTGCCGCGTAGCGCGAGACTTGCAAAGAAAGGTCCAGCCGCTTCACCGGCGCGTGCCGTTCTGCTGCGACGATCCAGTCGCCACGGCGTGGTTCCGCGCCCGTGTCAGAGGAGCGTCCGACATTGATTGCGCAACGCTCGCCCGTGACAGCGGCCTCCACGGCTCGATTATGTGTATGCAGTCCGCGGACGCGCACGGCGCCGCCGCGAGGGCTGATTAGGAGCCTTTCGCCTATCCTAACCTGGCCGGCGGCGACCGTGCCTGTTACGACCAGGCCGATCCCGGGCAAGGTGAAGCCGCGATCGATCGGCATCCGGAACAGACCCGATACGGAGGCAGCGCTTCGGATGCGCTCTGCCAAATGCGCGCTATTTTGCAGATGCTGCACGAGGGCCGCGATGCCCTCGCCGGTGCGGCTCGATACCGGAAACACCGGGCTTTTCTTGTATCCTGCCGCCGCGAGCAGCCTTCGCACTTCGGCGGTCACCGCCTCCGTCCGGGCGAGTTCTACTCGATCGATCTTGGTGATGACACCGGTGACTTCGGCGACACCTATCAGCTCGAGAATATCGAGATGTTCCAGGGTCTGCGGGCGCGCGCCGTCATCGGCAGCGACGACCAGCAATACCCGGTCGATCGACAGCACCCCGGCCAACATATTGGGCAGAAAGCGCTCGTGTCCGGGGACGTCGACAAACCCTATCTCGCTGCCGTCGGGTAAAGTCGCGTAGGCAAAGCCGAGGTCGATCGTCAGCCCGCGCCGCTTTTCCTCCGGGAGACGGTCGGCATCGACCCCGGTAAGCGCCCGGACCAAGGCGGTCTTGCCATGATCAATGTGACCGGCCGTCGCCAGGATCATGCCTTGACGCCGGCAAGCAAATCGAGCTGCCCGAGGAAGCCGGCTTCGTCCTCCAGACACCGCAGATCAAAAAGCAGGCAGCCGGCCTCGATGCGCCCGATAACTGGGATCGGCAAATTCCGGAAAGCGCGCGCCAGCGCCTCGACTGCGGCGCCCGACCGGTGAGCCAGTGGTCGCAACGCCAATGCGGCGCTCGGCAGCAGCGACACCGGCAACGCGCCGCTGCCAATTTGGCTTTTGGTTTGAACGAGGGTCACCTCGGCATTCTCCCGCAGCGCGCGTTCGAGCGCAGGACGAAGTCGCTCTCCGAGTTCCCTTATCTCTTCCGCTGGGCGCGCGAGCAGCCGCAATGCCGGCAGCCGGCCCGCAAGCTGGTCGGGGTCGGCATACAGGCGCAATACCGCTTCCAGCGCGGCGAGCCGGATCTTGTCCAGGCGCAAGGCCCGCTTCAGCGGGTTTCGCGCAAGCCGCTGGATCAGTTCGGCTCGGCCGACGACGAGCCCCGCTTGCGGGCCCCCCAGCAGTTTGTCGCCGCTGAAGGTAACAAGGTCGGCCCCCTGCCCCAGCGACTCGGCGACGGTCGGCTCGTGCGGCAATCCCCAGCGCTCAAAATCGACGAGCGAACCGCTGCCGAGATCTTCGACGAACGGGATCGAATTTTCTCGGGCGAGCGCCGCGAGCCTTGCCGCCGGCGCCGCGGCCGTGAAACCTTTGATCGCGAAATTGCTGGTGTGCGCTTTAAGGATAAGGCCCGTTTCCGGTCCGATCGCCGCGTCGTAATCAGCGAGATGCGTCCGATTGGTCGTACCGACTTCGCGCAATCGAGTTCCGGCTCGCGCCATGATGTCGGGCAGCCGAAACGAACCGCCGATTTCGATCAACTCGCCGCGCGAGACGATCGTCTAGCGCCCTTCGGCCAAGGTGTTCAGAACTAACACCAATGCCCCGGCATTGTTGTTGACCGCCAGCGCGGCCTCGGCTCCGGTCAACCGCATTAGCCAGCCCGCAACGTGGCTGTCGCGCTCGCCACGTTTCCCGGTTTCGATATCGTATTCGAGCGTCGTTGGTTCGCGCATTGCCTCGGCCGCCGCTGCGATTGCCTCCTCAGGCAACGGCGCGCGGCCGAGATTGGTATGCAGCACGGTGCCGGTCAGGTTAAACACTCGCCGCTGTGAGCGCTGCGTCTCGCGAGCGAGCGATGCAGCGCTTTCTTCTATGATCGAATCTACGGAGGCGTCGACCCCACAGAGGCGGCGCTCATTGAGTACTGCCCGGACCGAATCAACGACAAGCGGCCTACCGTACCGGCTGATCAATGCGCCGGCCTGCTCTGATCGCAAGACGCGATCGACGCTCGGCAGCGCCCATCTGCGATCGCGCTCTGCCACCGTCATTTGGCGGCGACAGGCTCGGGGGGCATCACTTGCGCCGCGCCTTCGGCGAAATGGACGCGCGGTTCGTTACCGCTTCCCTCCAGGACTTGACCGATCAATGCAGCGCGGTACCCGAGCTGCTGCAGCTGCGCAAGGCAAGCCGAGGCACAATCTGCGGGAACCCCGGCGAGGAGACCTCCAGCGGTCTGCGGGTCGATCAGCAGCGGCGATATATCGTGCAATTGCGCTACTGGATCGAGCGCAGCCAGCGCCACAACGTTGTCGGCGTGCAATGAGCTCGTGATACCCCGCCCGAGCAGCGGCAATGCACCGTCGAGCGCCGGGATTGCCTCAGGATCGATAACGGCGTCCGCGTGCGAAGCACGCAGCATTTCGAGAAGATGGCCGAGGAGACCAAAACCCGTGACATCGGTGCAGGCGCTGGCGCGATGCGCCAGCAGGCAACGGGCCGCCGGCGCGGCCGACTGCAGCATCACGGTAATTGCATCCTCGACTAGCCGCCCCGGCGCCAGCCCGCGGGCTGCTGCCGCCAGAACGGCCCCCGTGCCGAGCGGCTTTGTCAGGATCAGCCGGTTGCCCGGCCGTAACCCGGCTTTGCGCAGCAGCTTTCCCGGGACCGGGCGGCCCGTTACCGCAA
>JBARIB010000968.1:0-2800 GCA_049799535.1 Allostellaceae bacterium
TCCGGATGACGTTTTAGAAATACCGCGGGTGCTTCGGGCGCGGCGCTAGCGCTGCCGCTGAAGTTACTGGTCGAGCCAGGCGTCGTCGAAGCGCCAGCCGTTGAAGATGCTGTTGACCATCACCGTGATCCCGTGCACGCGCGGGTAATGGCAGGTGCCGAGGCGGTAGTGGTAGATGATCGGGCGGGCGGCATCCTCCTGCAGTTGGCGGTCGATCTCCCAGACCAGCTTTTTGCGCTTCTCCTGGTCGGGCTCCATCGACTGCTGCGCGTACATCTTTTCGAGTTCGGGGTTGCAGTAGTTCGTGTAATTGCGCTCCGAGCCGCAGGCATAGTGCTCGTAGAAATAGGCGTCCGGGTCATCGACGCCGCTGCCCGATAGGTTGGCGCCGACCATAAAATCTTTGCGGGCGATTTTGGGGAACCAGTTTGCGGTTTCGACGGTGTCGAGCTCGCCGTCGATATAAATTTCCTTCATCTGGTCAATCAGGATCACGGCCGGGTCGCGGTACTGGGCGATGTTGCGCGTCGCGACCTTCACCGCCAGCCGGTGGTCAGGACCAAAGCCGTGCTTTTCCATCAGCTTGCGGGCCTCGGCGCGATTGGCAGACACATCGGGGCCGTAGCCGGGTAAAGTCTGCAGAATTTCCTGCGGCAGACCCCATAGGCCAGCCGGCGGCGGCAGCATCGCACCGCCGATATCGCCCTGGCCTTCGGCAATAGTGTCGATGAAGCTTTTGCGGTCGAGGGTCAGCTGGATTGCGCGGCGGATGTCGGGATTGTCGAAGGGCGGAGTGTCGCGGTTGACGAGCAGGTTGATCGCGACTGGGGTTTGGGTCAGCTCACAGATCGCGTCGGGCGCCTGATTTTTGATGTCGCGCATCGACTGGACTGTCGCCTCGTAAGGAAAGGTCATGTCGAACTTGCCAGCGATAAAGGCGAGCGTCTGCGTCGCGCGGTTCGGAATGACCGTCCACTCGATGCCGTCGAGATAGGGCCGGCCGGGCTTCCAATAATTCGGGTTCTTGACGAACCGGATGTAGTCGTTTGGCTTAAACTCGACAAATTTGAACGGCCCGGTGCCGATCGGATGGGTGCGCATCTCGCGCGGCGAGACGTGACAGGGATAGACCGGAGACATGCCCGTCGAGAGCAGCATCAGGAATGCCGGCTGCGAGCGCTTCAGAACGAACGTGACGTCATAATCGCCCTTGGTGGTGACCTCGTCGAGGTTGCGGTACCATGCCTTGCGCGGGTTGAGGCGGAGCTTCTCGCTCGATTTGCCGGTCAGTAGATCCCACGTGCATTTGACGTCGTTGGCAGTGAACGGCTTCCCGTCATGCCACTTGACGCCTTGACGCAGCCGAAAGCTGACCCGGGTGTAGTCCTCGTTCCAGGTCCAGCTCTCCGCAAGTTCGGGCTCAATTAGATCGAGCCGGTTCTGCTTCTCGTGCTGATTGAACAGAATGAGATTATTGAACACGCCCATGAAGGGCGCCACCGCCGAGATCGTCGCTTCCTCGTGGATCGAGCCGCTAGCCGGGCTGTCGCGATGAAAGAATTTGAGCACCCCACCCGTCTTCTGCGCGGATGCCGTACCGGCGGCTAGAAAAAAAATTGCGCTCGCTAGAGCGAGCGCGCGAGCGATGCCCGGCATGATCTCACCTTTACCTGCTTTCTAAGGAATATATCACGGAACCATCCCGGCAATCACTGGCGTTGCCTCTTCAACGGCGTGCAAGGCTCTGGGGCTGGCGCGCCTTGATCAAAGAAGATCAATGAAATGACGTATTGCACCAAATCCCGACCTCTCTCGCGGTCGCGGCCGCAGCTCTATTAGTCGGCGGCTTTTGGGCATATCCGATTATGGATTGCGGCAACATGTGAAGCGGGTGGGCAAAGCCTCGCAGCCGACTTACGCGAGGCGAACCAACATTTTCGAGCCGAATATGGTAGGATGCGCTGGATGCAGTTCAGATCTGACATTAGCGCATGCAGACCGGTTTAGCCGCATCCAACACCCGCTTAATTGCGCCGGCGGACGGTCGCGGTGCAGCGCTGTCGATCCGGCTCAGTGCGGTCATCGTTGCCGCGACGATCGACGAGCCCCGAGTCCTCGCCGTCCGCGTCGGGCCTGAGCCGATCGAGGCATTGCCGTCTGGCCCTTTGGAAGTCGAGCATCGCACGCTCGAAGTCGGTCTACGGGCCTGGGTGGAAAGGCAGACCAGCCAACGGCTCGGCTATGTCGAACAGCTCTATACCTTCGGTGACCGCGATCGCGTCGAGGCCGGTGAGGCGTTTCGCGGACGCGCACTGACCGTCGCTTATCTCGCTCTCGTGCGGCAGGCGCTGCCCGCCGGCGCCGCCGAGGCAGGGTGGCAGAACTGGTATCGCTTTTTCCCGTGGGAGGATTGGCGGTCCGGAGAACCGGCGGCGCTCGCGCCGCTCAAGGAGCGGGTAGTCCGATGGGTAGCACAGGCCGGTACCGAGGCCGAGCGGCGGCTTCGGGAGGAAAGGGTGGGCCTCGCGCTTCCTGGCAGCTGGAATGAAGAGCTGGTCCTCGAGCGCTACGAACTCCTTTACGAAGCCGGGCTGATCCAGGAGCGTTGGCGCGACCTGGGAAGGCCCGCACCGCCGCAGGACGGCCCAGTTTTCGGTGAGCAAATGGCAGCCGATCATCGCCGTATCCTCGCGACCGCAATCGGCCGGCTGCGCGGCAAGATTAAATATCGGCCGGTTGTCTTCGAGCTGATGCCGCCTGCGTTCACGTTGCTGCAATTGCAACGCACGGTCGAGGCGCT
>JBARIB010000969.1:0-6590 GCA_049799535.1 Allostellaceae bacterium
CCGCTGAGAGGCGCGGGCACAGCGTTCAGCAGGTCGTCGAGGCGGGCCGCCGCCCAGCCAAAGCTATGATAGCGCGGCGTTCGATGGCCGATCATGCTGTCGAGGGTATTGGCCATCTTATAGGCGAAAAGTCCCGGCAAGCCGAGCAGCAGGTACGAGAAGACGGGGGCGACGACGCCGTCGCTGAAATTCTCCGCGAGGCTTTCAATTGCCGCCCGGGCTACGCCGTGCGCATCGAGGCTCATCGGGTTGCGCCCGACGATGTGCCGTACCGCCGCTCGGCCGCCCGCCAGCCCGCCGGTGTCGAGCGCCGTCGCGACGGCGGCGACATGGTCGAACAGGCTGCGCTGCGCGACGAGGACAGCAATCAGCACCACCTCGATCGCGGCGCCCAAGAGGCTGCCGCGGCAGAGCCGCTCTATCGTCAAGCCCAACAGTGCCGCGCCGCCGACCAGAACGACGACCGTGATGATGCCGCGCTCCCGCCGCGAGGCTTCGCTGCGGGTCTCGCGGTTGAGCTTGCGGTCGAAAAACGCAATTGCCCGACCGGCGAGAACCACGGGATGCGGGACGTAGTGAAAAACCGCCGGCAGATCGCCAAACACCGCGTCGAGAGCGAGCCCCGCGACCAGCAGGAGCCACGGGTCGGCCCAGTCCGGAGTCATAGCGGACGTCGAAGGAAAGACCGATGACGAAAACGGCGGTGCTGCTGTGCGGCCACGGCAGCCGCGACCCCGAAGCGATCCGTGAATTCGAGCTGGCTGCCGCGGCATTGCGGCCGCGGCTGGCTGATTTCGACTTCGCTACCGGATACCTCGAATTCCACCACCCCACGATCCGCGACAGCCTTGCATTGCTGGCGGCACGCGGGGCAAGGCGGATTCTCGCCATACCGGGCATGCTGTTTGCTGCCAGTCACGTGAAGAACGACCTCCCATGGGAGATGAACAGCTTCATGGCCGACAATCCCGGCGCCGAGGTCTGCCTCGGTCGCGATCTCGGGATCGACCCGAACCTATTGCAAGCTGCAGCCGACCGCATCGCCGCAGCAACAGCCGACGAAAGCATACCTCGCACGCAAACCCTTCTGCTGGTCGTGGGCCGCGGCACCAATGACCCTGATGCCAACTCCAACATATCCAAGCTCGCGCGTATGCTCTGGGAGGGAATGGGCCTGGGTTGGGCCGAGGTCGCGTTCAGCGGCGTCGCCCATCCGCGTGTCGATGCCGCGCTGACGCGGGCGGCTCGGCTCGGCTTCCGGCGCATCATCGTGTTCCCGTATTTCCTGTTCACCGGCGTTCTGGTCAAACGCATTTACGCCCAGACCGATGCCGTCGCCGGCCTTTTCCCCGAAATCGAATTCGTCAAGGCGCTCTATCTCCGCGATCATCAGGGCGTGCTGGACGCCTTTTGCGAGCGCGTTGCCGAAGTCGAGGAGAGCCCCCCGGCGATGAATTGCCAGCTCTGCAAATACCGGACCCAGGTCATCGGCTATGAGCAGGATGCCGGCGCGCCGCAGACGGCCCACCACCATCATGTCCGCGGCATCGGCACCGACAGTCATCATTTTCATCATCATCATCGCTGATGTTCGACACCTTCGCGATGGTGGACTGGAGCGCGGCGACGGTGCCGCGGACCGGCCGCGACAGCATCTGGATCTGCTGGAATGCGAGGGATGGTGAAAGGCTCGAGAACCCGCCGACCCGATACGCCGCGAAGGCATTGCTCGGCGACTGGCTTGCGGCAGCCCTGGCGCGTGGCGAGCGGGTCCTGATCGGCTTCGACTTTCCGTTTGGATATCCTTGGGGCTTCGCCGCCCGGCTCGGGGTTTCCGGAGTTCCTTGGCGGGCGGTGTGGGACGAAATCGCAACGCTCCTCGAGGATGACGCAAACAACGTCAACAACCGCTTTGATGTCGCCGAGGCGCTGAACCGGCGGGTTTCGGGCGGCCCGTTTCCGTTCTGGGGGTGTCCGGCCGCATCTCCCAGAGCCAATCTCGGCAGTAAGCACCACCGTGGTCATGAGCGCGACGGATTAGCCGAACGCCGGCTGGTGGATCTGCACATTCCGAGCGCGCAGCCGTGTTGGAAATTGCTGGGTGCCGGCTCGGTCGGCGGCCAAGCGCTCACCGGTATACCCGTGGTGCGCGCCTTGCGTGATGATCCGCGTTGGCGGGATCGTGCACTCGTCTGGCCGTTCGAGACCGGCCTGCGGGCGCCCACCAACGGGTCCGTCGTCATCGCCGAGGTCTATCCCTCGCTCTGGGCCGTATCGCCAGCTGCCGGGGAACCCAAGGACGCGGCGCAGGTCCGCGCCGTCGCCCGCTTCTTCGCCGAGCGCGACCGCACCGGGGAACTCTCTGCCTTCTTCGCCGGGGACCCGGACCTCACGCCCGACCAGCGACACCGGGTCGAAACCGAGGAGGCTTGGACATTGGGCGTGACTGCGGTGAGGCAGCGCCCGATCTCGGTGCCCGCTACCCTCACCCACCCAGCGATTCGCGCTGGATCCCCCCCTGCGGGAGAGGGTGCTGACCCCCGGATCGCAATCCGGGGGGAAGTGGGCGAGGTGTGCGGCGTGCCAACCTACGACTACCTCCGCGACCCGTCCGAGATCTCTCGGCGCTCGTTATCGCTGATCCGCAAAGAGGCCCAGCTCGGGCGCTTGCCGCGCCGGATCCAGCCACTGGCGTTGCGCCTCGCACATTCTGCGGGAGACAGCGCGATTCTGCGCGATCTCGCCTGGTCGAAGGGGGCCGTCTCGGCGGCGCGCAAGGCATTTGCCGCGGGGGCGGCGGTTCTCGTCGACAGCATGATGGTCGCCGCCGGCATCACGAGCGAGCGGCTTGCTCCGATTTGCACATTGCGCGATCCCCGGACCGCGCAATTGGCGGTCGCACAGAGGACGACCCGCTCGGCGGCGGCAGTCGAACTGTGGCGACCGCATCTGGCCGGCGCGGTAGTCGCAATTGGCAATGCGCCAACCGCTCTTTTCCGGCTCCTCGAATTGCTCGCGGCCGACGCTCCGCAGCCCGCTGTCGTACTCGGCTTCCCGGTCGGCTTTGTTGGCGCCACAGAGGCCAAGGCGGCTCTTGCGGCGTTTGGGCGCGGCCTCGAATTCATCACGCTGCATGGCCGGCGCGGCGGTAGTGCGCTTGCCGCCGCTGCTGTGAACGTGCTCGCGAGCACCGGGTGAGGCCGTGGCTCGCGGTGGTCGGGATTGGCGAGGACGGGATAGCGGCTCTCGCCCCGGCAGCTCGTGCGCTGATCGAAACCGCCGAGGTGCTAATCGGCGGAGCACGCCACCTTGGCATGGTGCCAGATTGGGGGGCGGAGCGCGCGATTTGGGAGCGCCCGCTACGCGCAACGATCGAGACGATCGCAGCAAGCCGCGCCCGCAGAGTGACGGTGCTGGCGAGCGGCGACCCGATGTGGTACGGCATCGGCGTCACTCTGGCGCGTTATTTCCCGCGCGAGGAGATGACGATCTTGCCGCAGCCGGGCGCCTTCAGCCTGGCGGCAGCACGGCTCGCCTGGCCGCTCGCCGAATGTGCCACAATCAGCTTGCACGGGCGCCCTGCCGATGCGGTGCGGCTCCATCTCGCGCCCGATCGCCGGATCTTGATCCTGTCCGAGGACGGCGGCACGCCGCGAATTGTTGCCGGTTTACTGACACGGCTCGGGTGGGGGCCGAGCGAGTTCACGGTTCTCGCCCATCTCGGTGGCGGTGGTGAACTCATCGCCGCCGAAGAAGCGCGGTCCTGGGGCGATCGCCGGGTTCCCGACCTCAACACAATCGCCGTCTGCTGCCGCGCCGGACCCGGCGCCCGTGCCTTGCCGCTTCTTGCCGGACTCCCTGATGATGTCTTCGAGCATGACGGCCAGCTGACCAAGCGCGAGGCGCGTGCCGCGACCCTCGCAGCGCTCGCGCCATTGCCCGGCGAAACCTTATGGGATATCGGGGCGGGCTGCGGCTCGATCGCGATAGAATGGCTGCGCGCCGGAGAGGGCCGCTCTGCAATCGCCATCGAACGGGACCCGGCCCGCGCCGCGATCATCGCGCGCAATGCGGTATCACTTGGCGTTCCGTGCCTGCGTGTTGTCTTGGGTACGGCGCCTAAGGCGCTGGATGGGTTGCCGTCGCCCAATGCGATTTTTATCGGCGGCGGGATTCGCACAACGGGATTACTGCCCCACACCTGGGGCAGGCTGGCGCAAGGCGGCCGTCTGGTCGCCAATGTCGTGACCGCCGAAGGCGAGGCGCAACTGCTCGAATGGCACGCAAGGCACGGAGGCGCGCTGACTCGCATCGGGGTCAGCCGCGCCGAAGCAGCGGGTCAGCAGCACTTGTGGCGGCCACTGGCGACTGTGACGCAACTCGCCGTGGTCAAGTCGGACTAACCTTTATGAAAGCCCTTACCCGCCTTCCTCCTGACCGCGATCTGGGGGGCGGCACCCTCCCCCGAAATGCGAGCGGGGGGCAAAGCATCACGCAGCGCTGGGTGGGGGAGGGGGCCGGCATCCGGCCGTATGCATTGTTGTGCTTGCTCTGCCTTATCCTATACGCGCCGGGGCTTGCGGCCATTCCGCCGGTCGATCGCGACGAAGCCCGATTTGCCCAAGCCACGCGCCAGATGCTGGAGACCGGCGATTTCATCCGGATCCGTTTTCAGAACGAAGAACGGAACAAAAAGCCGATTGGAATCTACTGGCTGCAGGCGGCTTCAGTTGCAGCGTTCAGCACGCCACAGAGCGCTGCCATCTGGCCCTATCGTCTGCCTTCAACACTGGCGGCGACGCTGGCAGTACTCTTAACTTTCCAATTCGGCGCCCGTCTCCTGGCCTCGCAGGTAGCAGGTTTCGCCGCCGCGGTGCTGTTAGGGAGCGCATTGGGCGTTGTCGTGGAGGCTCACCTTGCCAAAACCGATGCAGCGCTTCTAGCCGCAGTAGTGACAGCGCAGGGGGCGCTCGGGCTTGTCTATGACGCGGCCCGCTCTGGGCGCCGGGTATCACGCTCGCTGGCGCTTTTGTTTTGGCTGGCCGAGGCGGCCGCGATTTTGTTGAAGGGCCCACCGGGGCCGGTACTCGCGCTCCTTACAGCGGCTGGCTTGTCGATCGCCGACCGGGATCTTAGCTGGATCAGGGAGTTGCGGCCGCTCGTCGGCGGGTTGCTGACCGTGATCATCGTGGCACCCTGGCTAATCGCGATCCAGAGCGCGACCGGCGGTCATTTCATCTCCCAATCGCTATCGCGTGATCTACTCCCAAAGCTGGTCGGTGCCCAGGAAGCGCACGGCGCGCCACCCGGCTATTACCTTGTGCTGACCTTGGCAAGTTTTTGGCCCGGGTCGCTCTTTATCGTGCCCGCACTGCTCTGGGGGTGGCAGCGTCGTCACGTCGCATCCGCGCGCTTTCTGCTCGCTTGGCTCATCCCGGGATGGTGTTTCTTGGAGCTCGTGCCGACCAAGTTACCGCATTACGTCCTGCCACTCTACCCGGCATTGGCCTTGCTCGCAGGCAGTGCGTTAGCGGACGGCTTTGCGGGGAAGCTCTTCGGGCTCACCCAATTCCTCAATAAGGCCGTCAAGGTGTTTTGGGCCGCGGTTACAGTTGCCCTTGCTGCTGGTTTGGTTTTGCTTCCGGGCCGGTTCGGGGACACAATTTCGCCCGTTTCCATATTCGCAGGGCCGGTGCTGCTGGGTCTAGCACTGATGCTGCTTCTGCATGACTGGCGGCCATTGCAAAGCACCGTTCTCATCGCCGCCGTCGCCGCCGCTTTCGTAGTGCCCGCCGCTTCCTTCGTGGCGCCCGGGCTCGACCAGCTGTGGGTGAGCCGATCGGCGGCGGCGGCGGTCGCAAGCCATTCCCCGCGAGCGGGCGGGTCTGTGTTGGCGGTCGGCTACAGTGAGCCGAGCCTGGTTTTTTTACTTGGCACGGCAACGAGACTGGCCGCAGCGGCGCCAGCGTACGAGCAGTTAGCCGGCGCGAGCATGGCGCTGGTCAACCAGCGCGACGATGCAGAATTCTTACGTGAATTGACCAGCTACCGCCTGACTGCGCAGCCGCTCGAACGCCTCACGGGGCTCGATTATTCGGCGGGCGGCGGCAAGCTCGTCCTGACCCTCTATCGGTTGGAGCCTGGCTGAATGCCGGCGGGCGCGGGACGGCTGCACGGAGTTGGGGTCGGGCCGGGTGACCCGGAGTTGCTGACCTTGAAGGCACTGCGGCTGCTTCAGTCAGCGCCGGTGATTGCCTATCCGGCCCCGGAAAACGGTGACAGCTTCGCACGATCGATTGTCGCTCCCTGGATCGGGGCCCATCAACGGGAAATCGCGATCCGTTTGCCGATGCGGCCTGGACCACTGCCGGCCTGGATCTACGACGACGGCGCCGCCGTGGTCGCTTCCGAGCTCGATCGCGGCAATGATATCGCATTGCTCTGTCAGGGTGATCCGCTGTTCTACGGCAGCTTTATCAACCTGTTCGTACGACTGGCCGGACGGTATCGAATTGAGATCGTTCCGGGAGTGTCGTCACTGAGCGGGTGCGCTGCCGCTGCCGGGTTCCCGCTCGTGTGGCGCGAACACG
>JBARIB010000970.1:0-12135 GCA_049799535.1 Allostellaceae bacterium
AATCGCGCCTGACCCGGAAGGAGAATTTAAATGAGCGACGCCGAAATCGCCGCATTGCGCGAGAAGGTGGCAAGCAGACCACGCTCGGATGACTACCGGCAGAGAAGAAAGGATATCGACGAGCGCGGGCTGCGATACGGGTTACCGGCGGACGTCGCCGTCGAACCGGTAAATGCGAACGGGCTCCGGGCGGAGTGGACCTCGACACCGCAAGCCGGCCGCGATGCCGCACTGCTCTATCTGCACGGCGGGGGCTTTGTGATCGGCTCGCTCGACAGCCATCGTCACCTAGTCGCCGAGGCGGGGAGAGCGGCAAAGGCCTGGGCGCTGGCGCTGGATTACCGCCTTGCGCCCGAGCACCCGTTTCCTTGCGCTGTCGAAGATGCCGTTGAAGGCTATCGCTTTCTGCTATCGAGAGATTATCGGCCTGGGCGGATTGCAATAGCCGGCGACAGTGCCGGCGGCGGGCTCGTCGTGTCGGCGATGGTTGCAATCCGCGATGCGGGATTGCCTCAGCCGGGCTGCGGCTGGTGCATCTCGCCGTGGGTGGATCTTGAGGCCATCGGCGAAACGATGTCGACCAAAGCCGCCGCCGACCCGACAGTCCAGAAGGCGGGCATTCTCGAAATGGCACGAATGTACCTGAACGGCGCCGATCCGCGCTCGCCGCTAGCGGCTCCGATCCACGCCAATCTTGCCGGTATTGCCCCTTTGCTTATTCAAGTCGGCGCTACAGAAACTCTGCTCGATGACGCCCTTCGCCTGGCCAAAGCCGCCGGCGCGGCCGATGTGCGTGTGGACCTGCAGATTTGGCCGGAGATGATCCATGTCTGGCATCTCTTCCATCCCGAACTGAAGGCCGGATTAGCAGCAATTCAACAGGGCGGCGCGTTTGTGCGGGCGATGATTGCCGGATAGCGGCCTGAGGGCGTGAGCAGCATAACTGGAAATGTCCGGCCGGAGGTTTGATGCCATCCTATTCGACCTGCTGACGGCGCTGCTCGATTCACGGAGGTTATGGAACAAGGTTGCTGGCAACGCGGAAGACGGCCTCAAGTGGCGTGCCGCCTACTTGCAGCGTACCTACCAAACTGGCGCGTCCCGAGCCTATGAGGCGCTGGTGGCAAAGGCCGCAGCCGAGGTAGGTCTTTCGCCGACGCTCGCGACCCAGCTCGCCGCTCGATATGGCGAACTTAATCCCTGGCCCGAGGTCATCGAAGTGCTGGGCGCGCTGACGCGAGCAGGGCTGGCTTTAGCCGTTGTCACGAACTGTTCCGAGGCACTCGGGGCGAAGGCGGTCGCTTGCACAGGCATTGTGTTTGACAGCGTAGTGACTGCCGAGCGGGCCGGTTACTACAAGCCGCACCCGCGCCCCTATCAGATGGCTATTCACGAGCTCGGGGTTCCGATCAACCGCTGCCTCTTCGTGGCAGGCTCGGCCTATGATCTGTTCGGCACGAGCAAGGTCGGCCTCACGACCTACTGGCACGACCGGGCAGGCATTATTCCCCCATCTGGCGCTCCTCAACCAATGGCGCGTCATCGCTCGCTCCAGCCGCTGCTCGAGCTGGTAGGGCGCCACAGCCATTAAGCGGCGGCGGAGGTGCTGGACAGCTGGACGGTGACGTTCGGCGCGGCGAAGCAGATTTCGGCAGCGCTAACGGCTTCGATCAGCCGGCGCAGAGCGCATCGCTGCAGATAGGTCGGACGTACCGGTTTGGCGGTGAATTTGCAGCGTACGACGAGCGCCGTCCGCAACACGTCCATTTCAGAGCGGCCCACACAGGCGGTCGGCGGTTTCTTCGAGGATCGGCCGGCCCGCGGAAACAGAATCAACGCAAGCCAAAATAGAACGCCGAAAGAAGCTAGCGACCCTGCGCGCTGCGGCGAGCCGGATCACCGCGACGCGAAAGCGCAGCAAGTCCGACCTCGCCCACACG
This sequence comes from Allostellaceae bacterium, assembly GCA_049799535.1. Lineage (GTDB taxonomy): Bacteria > Pseudomonadota > Alphaproteobacteria > ATCC43930 > CGMCC-115725 > AP-15. The sequence goes on from JBARIB010000970.1 coordinate 1,941, forward strand.
GGTCTGTCGGCGATCGGCGAGGGCGCGGAAACCCCGGCCGATCAAGGGTGCGGCCACCAGTCCGGCGAGCGCCACCAGCCAAAACCGCACTGCCCCCCAACGGGGCCGCCCTCAAACTCGACCCGTTCGACCCAACCTGTCCAAACGGTGAGGAACCGGTTAGACCCCTCTACTCCGGCAGACGGGTCGATTGCCAAGCCACCATTTGCCATTGCCCGCCTTTACTGGCGTAAACGTCGGTGAAGCGGACGCTGAAGCTATTGGGCCGCCCTTGCGACATAACGCTGATGCGGCACGAGCCGGTCAGTACCACTGTATCCCCAAGATCCTGAGCCTTGACGTCCGAGGGCTCAACGGCAGTGTAGACCGTCGCCCCGGACTCCATCGCGCCGATCAGGCTCTGCTTGGTGTCGAGCCGCGCCGATGAGTGCGTGTAGACGAGGTCGTCCGACAATAGCCTGTTTAACGTGGCGACGTCCTTGTGCGCCATCGCAGTCATGCGCTGCCTGTCGAGATCAATCACCCTCTGTCGATTGTCTGCCATTGTCCATTCTCCTCTCAGCGGATTTCGAAGACCAGCTTGCCTTGCAGGTGGCGCCCTTCGCTAACCTGATGCGCCTCGGCGGCATCGCCGAGCTTATAGCGGGTGATCGCGGGCGGGGATACCGCACCGGCTTCGAGCAATTGCAGCATTCGCTCCAAATGCGCACGGTCGCGGCCAACATTGGGACGCAATACCTGCACATCCTTTCGCGTCGGCTGAAACCCTGCGGGCGCCGGTGCGATCCATACCAGTCGGCCGCTCGGTTTCAACACGTCATAGGAGCGGACTTGGACATCGCCGCCGACTGTATCGAACACGACATCACAGTCAGAAACCACCTTGCTAAAGTCCTCTTTGTTGTAGTCGATGACCCGATCGGCGCCCAAGTGACGGACATAATCGTGATTGCGCACGCTGGCGGTCGTAATGACCGTCGCGCCGAGATGTTTGGCGAGCTGGATGCCAAACCCGGCCACGCCGCCAGCGCCGCCCTGAATCAGGATCGTTTCGCCACGTTCCAGCTGTGCGGTGTCCTCGAGCGCCCACAGGGCGGTAATGCTTGTCAATGCCATCGCGGCCGCTTCGCTATGGCCAAGCCGCGCCGGCTTTTTCGCGATGATCGCCGCTTTGATCGCTATCTTCTCGGCGTAAGCGCCCTCGATGCCCTGGTCGCAGACCCCGAACACGGTGTCGCCCACCCGCAAATCGGCGACTCCCGGCCCGAGGCCGCTGACCACGCCCGAAAAGTCGCGGCCGAGGATGTGCGGCAGCTTGACACCGCTGCTGCTGTAGGCCCCTCCGCCCAACCGCACTTTGTAGTCCGCCGCATTGACGCTAGCCGCGTAGATGTCGACGACGACCTCGCCCGGCCCGGCGGTCGGGTCCGACACCTCGGCCAGATGCAACACCTCCGGTCCGCCATGCTTCTCAAACAGCACCGCCTTCATGGCCTTCCCTCTATACAAATGATCCTCGGCTGACCCATAAATCTTCGGCACGGCGGTAGCAAGCAACGCCGCCGGCCTCGATACGAGGAGCTGCGATGATTACGCCCGCTTATGTCCGGACCATGGCCGCCTACAATGCTGAGATGAACCGCCGGCTGTTTGGAGCCGCAGCGCGGCTCTCCGACGCCGAGCGCCGGCAGCCTTGCGGCGCCTTTTGGGGCTCGATCCACGGCACCTTCAATCACCAGTTGTGGGGCGACCAGCAATGGATGTCGCGCTTCGACAACTGGCCGAAGCCCGGTGTAGCGATCAAACAGAGCGCCGGCCTCATCGACGATTTTGCGGCCCTGCACGCTGAGCGCGAGAAGGCCGACGCCGGCATCTCGCGTTGGGCCGCCAAGGTCGATGACGCTTGGATGAACGAAGACCTGGTCTGGTTCAGTGGCGCCGCTGGGCGCGAAATGCGCGCCCAGAAGGGCTTCTTGGTCACCCATTTCTTCAATCACCAGACCCATCACCGCGGCCAGGTGCATGCGATGCTGACCGCCGCCGGCCAGGAAACCGGCGACACGGATTTGTTCCTGCTGATACCCGAGCCCCTCTAGTGATCAAAAGTTATGAGGGCGGCTGCCACTGCGGGCGGGTGCGGTTCCGGGCTCGGGCCGATTTGGCCCAATTGCTTGAGTGTAACTGTTCGATCTGCACAAAGAAAGGCATTCTGCACCTCATCGTACCGCCCGAGCAGTTCGAGTTATTGCAGGGCGAAGGCGATCTTGCGACCTACCAATTCAATACCAATACCGCCAAGCATACCTTTTGCCGCCATTGCGGCATTCACGCCTTCTACGTGCCGCGCTCGGACCCCGACAAGATCAGCGTCAACGCTCGCTGCCTCGACGGCATCGATCCGGCGGCGCTAAAGCCGTCCCGCTTTTTCGATGGACGCAACTGGGAGGAAGCTCAGGCAGCTCGCCGCGAAGTCGAAAGAGCGTGACCCATCAGGCTGTCCCAAGCGGCTGCGTCGCGGCGGCAAGCCAGCGCGCCGTCTCCGGGTCGACCAGCGGCGTCAGCGTCTCACGCACCCGTTCGTGATAAGCGTCGAGCCAGGCGATCTCGTCCGCATCGAGCAGCGAGGGGTCGATCAGGTTGCGGTCAATCGGTGCGAGGGTCAGGGTCTCGAAGCCAAGCATCTCGCGCTCGGCGGCACCCTCGGCCGGCTGCACCAGCACAAGGTTTTCGATGCGGATACCGTAGGCGCCGGCCTTGTAGTAGCCGGGCTCGTTCGAGACGATCATGCCTGGCAACAACGCCTGCGTGTTGGGGGCCTTCGAGATGCGCTGCGGACCCTCGTGCACGCCGAGATAGCTGCCGACGCCGTGCCCCGTGCCGTGGTCGTAATCCAGGCCTTTTTGCCACAAGGCGCGGCGCGCGAAGGCGTCGAGTTGCGTGCCGGTCGTGCCCTTCGGAAAACGCGCCAGCGCCAGCGCAATGTGGCCTTTCAGCACACGCGTAAAGCGGTCCCGCATCTCGGCGGAAGGTTCGCCGATCACGATTGTGCGCGTGACGTCGGTCGTGCCGTCGAGATACTGCGCGCCGGAGTCGAGCAGGTAGAGGGTGCCCGACTCGAGACGCTTCTCGGTCTCGGGCGTCGCGCGGTAGTGCACGAGCGCGCCGTTCGAGCCGACGCCCGATATCGTCGGAAAGCTCAGATCGCGGAAATTTTTGCCCTCGCGGCGGATCGCTTCGAGGCGGTCGCTGGCGGCGATCTCGGACAGCCCCTCCTTTGGCGCTTCACGCGCGAGCCAGGCGAGAAACCGCGTCAGTGCGGCGCCGTCTCGGCGATGTGCCGCGCGCGTGCCGTCTATTTCGATTGCGTTCTTGCAGGCCTTCGGCAACAGGCAGGGATCGCTGGCGCGATGGATCTTGCCCCCCGCCGCTTGCAGCCGGTCGAACACCCAGGAGGCGGCGGTCGCCGGGTCGACTTGCACGCGACCGCCTTCCGCCGCGAGGGCATCGAGCGCCGGCCCCAACTGCTCGGGCGGTATCACGGTAACTGCACTGCCGAGATGGCGCTCGATGCCGGGGCCGAGCTTACGACGGTCGATGAACAGGGTGACGGTCCCGTCCTGTCTGAGGATCGCGAAAGACAATGGCAAAGGGGTGTGCGGCACGTCGCCGCCGCGGATATTGAGCAGCCAGGCGATCGATTCCGGCATCGTCAGGACGGCCGCCGCGGCTCCCTCTTGCTGCAATGCGCGGCCCAAGCGGATACGCTTTGCCTCGGCGCTTTCTCCCGCGAAATGGTCGGGATGAGGCACCACCGGAGCGATCGGCGCGGCGGGCTGGTCCGACCAAACCCGGTCGAGTGGATTGTCTGAAACGGCGCGGAGCTCCGCTCCGGCCTTTTCTGCGGCGGCGCGAAACCGTTCGACCTCTTGCGGCGTGTGCAGCCACGGGTCATAGGCGAGCAATGCTCCCTTGGGCAACGCCTCGGCGATCCACTGCGCCGGCGGCTCCTCGATAAGGTGATGGATCTCGACGAGATCGGTATCGATCTGCGCGGCCGCCTGCAGAGTGTAGCGGCCATCGACAAACAGCGCCGCGCGATCGCGTAATACGATCGCGAGCCCGGCCGATCCGGTAAACCCGGTCAGCCACGCCAGACGCTGTCCGCGCGGCGGCACATATTCTCCCTGATGCTCGTCGGCTCGCGGAACGATGAACCCGTCGGCCCCGCGATTTGCGAGCTCCTCGTGAAGCCGAGCGAGACGCTCCGGTCTCGAGAGCCGATCGAAGTCTTCGGGTGCGAGACCGTCGCGATAGCCTGCGGCCATAGCGGCGCGTAACGCCCCGAGTTCAAAGGTCAGCTCTGGCGGCGCCGGGTCGGCGACAAGGACGTGCCAGCTTTTTCCGACTTCCGCCGGAGCGGCCAAGACGCCCTCAATGAGATCCTCGACACCATCGGGATCGTAGTCCGATCCCGCTTCCTTCAGCAGTCGCCCGAGTTCTCCTCGGTTTGGATTCGCAGCGCTCGAAGGCATCTACTGCTCCGTTATTCCTGCATAGCCGAATTGCGGTGGCATGGGTGTTCTTTCCGCATTGCAGCATCAAGTTGTGTTGCGGCGCAGCAAAAGCGGCGCAAAGGAGTACCAGCTATGTCTGCAGTAAACCTTCTCATGTCGGCAATAAGGCGCTTTTCCGAATGGCGCCGGCGAGATATGGCCTACGCCGAACTGATGGCCCTCGATGACCATTCGCTCGCCGATATCGGGCTGCACCGTTCGCAAATCGCGGCTCTCCTTGATGGCGGACCCAAGCCCGCCTCATCCCCGCCGCCGATACCGTTCCCGAAACGGGAGACACTCGCCCGGCCAAAGGAAGCCTAACCGGTCTTTCGACCGCACCGAATTCAGAGATGGGGGCCTTGGCCCCCATCGTCACGTCGGGCCCCCGCCGGCGCAGAACCAGGGTGGACCATCCATCAATAAGGAGTCGGCGGTCGAGCACGATCCCGCAGCCGCGATGCGGTGCAAGTACAACCGGCTCTTGCCGCCGCAGCAATCCCGATAAAACCGCGCGCCCGCCCGGAGCCAGCACGCGGGCCAGGTCGGCGGCCATCAGGGCTAACGGGCGCGCAAGGATGTTCGCGAAAATCAGATCGTAGTGTGCCTTGCAGATCGTGCGATCGCGGTAGCCCGCCGCTCGGAGGACTTGAACCCACTTCAAGACACCATTTCGCGCTACATTAAGCCGGGCCACACGCACAGCGTTCGGATCGATATCGCCGGCAATGATTTTGCGGCGGAGCAGTTTGGCGGTGGCGATCGACAGGATGCCGGTACCAGTTCCGATATCGAGCGGCTGGCGAAATCGGCGTCGCCGCGCCAAGCCTTCGAGTGCTACTAGGCAGGCCTGGGTAGACGGATGCTCGCCAGTGCCAAAGGCGATCGCCGCATCCACCAAGATGCCGATCGCGCCCCCGGGAACACTGCCGCAATAATGCGAGCCATAAATGAAGAACCGCCCGACCCGCAACGGCGGAAAGGCGAGCTGGTTATCCGCTGCCCAATTGCGGGTTGGCAGCTTCTCTTCGGCGATTTCGGCGAGAACACCACCGGCCGCCGCCGCTGCGAGTGCTATTCGCGCTGAGAACTCCGCAGTGAGTAAAGGCGATTGCGGATATGCGTCGAGGCGCCACTCCTCAGACTCAGTTTCAAAGGCTGAGACGGCCCCGGCAGCATCGTCGAGAATAGCGAAAACTGCGCTCGCCGCATCGGCTCCGCGGACCCGCGCCAGCACGCGCCAAACGGGATCACGCGCGCTCGACAAAGGCGTCCATAACCTTTTTATCGCCGGCCACGTCGAAATGGATAGAGAGCTTGTTGTCCTCGACGAGAGTGATCGTGCCGTAGCCGAATTTCTGGTGGAACACGCGGCCGCCGACGTAGAAGCCGCCAACCCTGGGCACCTCTTCGCCGCGCCGCGGCACCGGGCCGGTGTTGGTCAGTTGCGGCAGCCGCCGTTGGGAAGCCGATTGCCAAGCGGCGGCGGACGGGACCTCGATGGCCTTCGCCCATCCCGAATCCCAGGATGCTCCGGGCTGTAGCCCAAGCTCGGCAACAATCTCGATGTGCTCTGACGGCAATTCCTCGACGAAGCGTGAGCGGATCGTGTTTTGCCATTGGCCGTGGATGCGGCGGTTCGCCGCAAAGGAGACATAGGCGCGATGCCGCGCGCGCGTTAGCCCGACATAGGCGAGGCGGCGCTCCTCCTCGAGCGCCGAGACCCCATTTTCTTCCATCGCCCGCTGGTTTGGAAACAGCCCCTCTTCCCAGCCAGGCAGGAAAACGGTGTCGAATTCCAACCCCTTGGCGCTGTGCAAGGTCATCAGATTGACCATATCGCCGCCGGCAGCGGCCGCGTTGTCCATAACGAGACTGACATGTTCGAGAAAACCGCCGAGGTTCTCGAACTCGGCCATCGCGACGACCAGCTCCTTGAGGTTCTCTAGCCGGCCTGCCGCATCGGGCGAGCGGTCGGTTTGCCACATTCCGGTGTAGCCGGACTCGTCCAGCACTATCTGCACGAGGTCGGTGTGCGACAGCTTTTCGGCGCGCATTCGCCAGCCGTCGACTGCAGCAATGAAAGCGGCAAGTGCGTTGCGGGCGGCCGGTCGGAGACGATCGCCGGCGGTCAACGCTCGAGCCGCCTCGAACAGCGGCCGCCGTTCGGCCCGCGCGAGATTGTGTAATTCCTGAACGGTGGCGCTGCCGATGCCGCGCCGTGGCGTGTTCAGGATACGCTCAAAGGCGAGATCGTCGGCAGGCTGGTTCACGAGACGCAGATAGGCGAGAGCGTCCCGGATCTCCTGCCGTTCGTAGAAACGCGGACCTCCGATCACGCGATAGGGCAGCGCCAACGAGATGAAGCGCTCTTCGAACTCGCGGGTCTGAAAACCGGCGCGCACCAGGATCGCGATCTCGCTGAGCGCGTGCCTCTTGCGCTGCAGTGCTTCGATCTCGTCACCGACCCAACGTGCTTCTTCTTCGGCATCCCAAACAGCGCGCACGACGACCTTCTCGCCCGCATCCGCCTCGGTCCATAAAGTCTTGCCCAGACGGCCGCGGTTTTGCGCAATCATGCCGCCAGCCGCGCCGAGAATATGCGTGGTCGAGCGGTAGTTTTGCTCGAGGCGCGCGATTATCGCCCCCGGAAAATCCCTCTCGAAGCGCAGGATGTTGCCGATCTCGGCGCCACGCCAGCTGTAGATCGACTGGTCGTCGTCGCCGACGCAACACAAATTGCGGCGCCGCTGCGCCAGCAGCCGCAGCCACCGATACTGCGCGACGTTGGTGTCTTGATACTCGTCGACGAGCAGGTAGCGGAAACGCCGCTGGTAGTCGGCAAGGATGTCGGGGTTGCCGGTGAAGAGAGCCAGATTGTGCAACAGCAGATCGCCGAAATCGACGGCATTTACCGTGACCAGGCGCTCTTGGTATTGGCGGTAGAGGTCGATTGCACGCCCTTGCGCGAAGCCGCCGGCATCGGCGGGCGAAACCTTTTCGGGGCCGAGGCCGCGGTCCTTCCAGCGCTGGATTTGCGCAAGCAGAAGGCGAGCGGGCCAGCGCCGCTCATCGATGTTCTCTGCTTGCAAAATTTGCTTGAGAAGCCGGATCTGGTCATCCGCATCGAGGATCGTGAAGCTCGGCTTCAGCCCGATCACCTCGGCATGCCGGCGCAGGATGCGCGCGGCGATCGCATGAAAAGTCCCGAGCCACACTCCTTCGGCCGCACGGCCGACCATTGTCTCGAGCCGCTGGCGCATTTCGCGCGCCGCCTTGTTGGTGAAGGTGACCGCGAGGAGCTCGGCCGGGAAAGCCCGGCCTGTTGCGATTGTGTAGGCGAGCCTAGTCGTCAGCACGCGGGTCTTGCCGGTACCCGCTCCGGCGAGCACCAGCACGGGTCCGTCGAGGGCCTCGACGGCCTGGCGCTGCGCCTCATTGAGGCCGGCTAAATCGAACGCTTCGGTCTGTGGCGAGGGAGCAAGGACGGCGGGATCAGACATCAGTGCCATGATATAACAACAATGACTCCATGGGTGCAGAGCTTCGCATGCGCTACCCGCACCCGGCGCACAGCTTCATGCCAACCGATGCCGCCATCACGCAGATGCACGCCGCGATCATCCTGCTGATCCTAATCTTGACCTATATCGGGATGGCTGCCGGCAGGATTGCGTGGCTCCAGGTCGACCGCACCGGGATTGCTCTACTCGCGGTGATTGCACTGCTAGCCAGCGGTCAGATCACCCTCGACGATTTCGGCAGCGCCGTGGACCTGCCGACCCTAGCCTTTCTGTTCGCGATGATGATCATCTCCGCCCAATTCGCCGAATCGGGCTTCATCGATCTTTGCGCGCGGACCATCACCGAAACTCGGCGCGGAGTAGCGACCTTGCTGGCATTGACGGTCGCTATCGCCGGCGGTCTTTCGGCCGTACTCGCCACCGACATTTTGATTATTGCGATCTCGCCGCTTTTGATTGCGGGCGCGCAGAGCCGTGGTCTCGACCCCCGCCCGCTGGTGATCGCGCTGGCCGCCGCGACCAACGCCGGCTCGGCCGCTACGTTGATCGGCAACCCGCAGAACATTTTGATCGGATCGCTCGGCCGTCTCGATTTCTGGAGCTTTCTTGCGATCTGCGCCGTCCCGGCAATATTCACGCTGCTGATCGTATTCCTCGTCGTATGGCTGCAATGGCGCGCCCGCATCACGCAAACCGTGCTCGCGGCGACCCTCGATGCCCCGCCAACCACTATTCACCCGCTCGACCGCAACCAGACGATCAAGGGTGCGGTGGCCTTGTTAGCACTCCTCATTCTCTTCGCGACGCCGTTGCCGCGCGAAATCGGCGCATTGATCATCGCCGCATTACTGCTGGCGAGCCGAAAGATCACCAGCCGCACGATGATTGCCGCGGTCGATTGGCCGCTCTTGCTGCTTGTCGCCTGTCTGTTCGGAATAACAGGCTCGCTGAACCAGGCTGGTCTCGCTGCGCAGATCCTTGATTTCCTGACCGAGCATGGGCTGTTGCCGGGCAATCTCTTGCTGCTGGCGCCGTACAGCGTCGTGGCGAGCAATGCGATCGGGGGGGTGCCCAGCGCTATGCTTTTTCTCGAATTGTGGCCGACGGCCCCACCAGGCGTCCTCTATGCGCTGGCATTGCTGTCGAGCCTCGGTGGCAATCTGCTGTTGACCGGGAGCCTGACAAACGTGCTGATTGCCGAACGCGCCGACCGGATGGGCGCAAGGCTGAGCTTCGCCGAACACGCCCGCGCGGGGGTGCCGATCACGGTCATTTCTGTGGGGTTTGCAATCTTTTGGCTGATCCTGATGCGGGCTGTGCCGCTACTGCCCGCGGGCTAACGCGAGCATTTGAGCGTCGGCGCCAGCGGGTTAGAAAATACGGCAAGGAGAAGCCTGTGCCCTTTCGTCCCCTCTGTATCGGTACCCGCGGCAGCCCGATGGCGCTGCGCCAAACTGCTCTCGTCCGCGACCGACTCGTCGGAGCTCATCCCGATCTTGCATCGCCCGGGGCAATCGACATCGTGACAATCCGCACGACCGGCGACCGTGTGCAGGATCGCCTGCTCGCAGAGATCGGCGGTAAAGGCCTGTTCGCCAAGGAGATCGAGGAGGCGTTGCTCGCCAGGCATATTGATCTGGCTGTGCACTCGCTGAAGGATTTGGAGACCTGGCTGCCCGACGGGCTCGAGATCGCCTGCGTACTGCCGCGCGACGACCCGCGAGATGCGCTGCTGTCGACAAACGGCGCCAGCCTCGCCCAATTGCCCGAAGGCGCCACGGTCGGGACTGCTTCATTACGTCGCCAGGCCCAATTGCTGCGATGCCGCCCCGACCTTGCGGTCGTGCCGATACGGGGCAACGTGAACACCCGGCTGCGCAAACTTGAAGCTGGCGAGGTGGACGCGATCGTGGTCGCGTGGTGCGGCCTCGAGCGGCTCGGCCTCAGCGGGGATGCGACCGAGATCCTCTCCCCAGAGATCATGCTGCCCGCCGTCGGCCAGGGTGCGCTTGCCATTGAATGCCGCGCCGCCGATGAGACCGTGCGACTGCTCGTCGAGCCCCTTCATGACCCGATCAGCGCCGCCAGGGTCGGTGCCGAACGGGCGATGCTGGCCGC
>JBARIB010000971.1:0-7354 GCA_049799535.1 Allostellaceae bacterium
GGAAGCGAGCGAACATTTCCAAATAGGGGCCTTCACATAGCGCCTCGATGCGCTCGTAGGCCTCGTCCGGCTTTCGGCTGTGCTCGCGGCGCGGCGAAACGATCAGTTTGCGGACATCGGCCCGGCGGCGATGCGGCTTGCCACGCGTCGCCAGCAGACAGGGCTCGGGATTTGCGCGTGTCCAAAACCCGAGCCCCGTAAAGAAGCTGCGATCGCTGTAGAAGAGTTCCGCTTTTCTTGTCTTCACCCAATAGAACCCGACGGTTTTGTAGGTGAATCCCCATGCATCGATAATCTCGAATGCTTTCTGCAACAAAGGGTCTGTCGTCCACATTAGGAGCACGCAATCATCGGCGGCCCATTCAGCGACCGGCAGTGCCTTGATATCGGCGAGAGACATGCAGTCGTAATATGCCTCCGGGCTCCGTCCCTTTCCTTTTCGTGAGTAGGTAGCAAAAGTCCAGGGCGGGTCGGCGTATATGACCTTATAGCAATTCGGTCGAGGTGAAGCGCTCATTCAGGCATGGTCGTGGGCTCCCGCCGCGCGGTCAACCGCCTTCCTCGCCGGTGCCTTCGTCGGGACCCTCGTCGGTCGGGATGCTGTAATTGCCTTTGAGCCAGCGGCCGAGGTCGATTTGCGCACAGCGCGTCGTGCAGAATGGCCGATGCTGCGCTGCCGCCGGCTTGCCGCAGATCGGACAAGGGCGCGGGACGGGGGTCGGGAGCGACGCGACGGCTGCCATTGCGGAGCCGATATAGTCACAGCGGCGAGATTTGAAACTGTTCACGGCGATAGCCGGGATCAGGCTCGATCGTGATCTTCCACGCGAATCGCTTCTCGGCGTCCTGCATGGCAAAGGCGGCATCTCTTGTCAAAGCCGTTGCCACATCTGGGGCGACGGTGAGGCGCCATTGCCGGCCTGGCTGGGCCCATGCCTCGCGGCGCACGGCGCGCAAGACCTCATACGCCATCGTGATCGGCGTCTTGACGAAACTACCGCCGGGCTGGCGTTCCAACAGTGCTTCTGCGACCGGCCTCGCGCGGCGCGGCCGCACCAATTCGAGATGGCCGAGGCGCGTCCAGCCGAGAACCCGCGGGCTCCCCGGATCATGCGCCACCGCCTCGGCGAGCGCCCGGCGGACCCTTTCGCCTGCGGCACGGTCGTCCAGGCCGACGAAATCGATGACGATCCCGCCCGCCAAATTGCGCAGGCGGATCTGCCGGGCGATGGTCTTTGCAGCGGCAAGGTTGGAGGCCAGCCCGGTGCGCTGAGGGGAGCCGGTATCCGGCGTTCCGCTATCGACATCGATCAGGACAGCGGCGCGGGTAACCTCGAAGTGAACCGAGCCGCCACTCGGTAGAGCGAGCGTCTCCGAGAGCGCTTCAGCGAAGACCGCGTCGATGTCGATAGGCCACTCACGCTCGCGTAGCGTCTCGATAGCCACGCCATGAAAGGCGGCGCGAAGCTCTGGAATGGCCGCAGGATCGTCCGCCAGTATTCTATCCGGCGTACTCGGTAGGGCGCCGGCGAGCGCTGCGGCCAAAGACGCCTGCGGGTAGAGCCGGGCAGGCGGGTCGAGGCGCGCGGCCCGATCGAGGATCTCCTGCGAGCGGACTCCTGCAGTCATTGCCATCGTCACGCGGGGGGCTTTTCCGCCTTGAGCCTCGCGGCGGATCTGAACCAGCACGCGTTCGCCCTCGTTCAACTTCTTGCCGTGCGGCACGATTTCGCGCTGCGGAAGGAAAGCCGGCCTGTCACCGCCGATATCGACGAACGCCGCCCCCAGCGCAGGCAGGAGGCGCGACACGCGGCCGAGATGAACGCTACCCGCTTCACTGCGGTCACCCCGCTCGACATAAAGCTCGACAGGAACCCGGTCCTCGAGCAGCGCCGCGCGCCATTCGCCCGGGCCCGCGGCGATCAGCAGTTCGCGATCCAACTCGGTCGATAACCGCGGCCGGCGAGCAGCTGAACCGTCTCGAAGAGCGGCAGGCCCACGACGTTCGAATAGGAGCCGCAGATCCACCGGATCAGTGCGGCCGCTCGCCCCTGGATCGCATAGCCGCCGGCTTTGCCTTGCCATTCGCCGCTGCGCAGATAAGCCGCGATCTCCATCTCGCTCAGCCGTTTGAACGCGACTTGGCTCTCCACACGGCGCGAGGCCAAACGACCGTCCGGGCTCGCCAGCACAATGGCGCCATGGACGCGGTGACGGCGGCCCGACAACAATGAGAGACAGGATCGCGCGCTCGCCTCATCTTCAGTCTTCGGCAGGATACGCCGGCCACAGGCGACGACAGTGTCGGCGGCGAGAAGATATGCGCCTGGGTGGCGCGGCAACACCGTTCGCGCCTTCTCCTCGGCAAGGCGCATTGCATGCGCCGCCGGCAGCTCGCCACGGCGCGGCGTCTCGTCAATTTCGGCGGGATCGACGCAATCGGGGGCAAGGCCGACCTGTCGCAACAGCTCCAAGCGGCGCGGCGAGGCTGAGGCGAGCACAAAAGGAGGCGCCGGCATCAGCCCCGCAAATGCAACACGCAGATCAGCGTGAACAACCGCCGCGCAGTGTCGAGATCGATTGTCACCTTGCCGGCGAGCCGCTCCATCAGCAGCGAGGAGCCCTCATTGTGCAGCGACCGTCGGCCCATATCGATCGCCTCGATCTGAGCGAGGCTCGAGCGGCGGATCGCCTCGTAATAGCTCTCGCAGATCATGAAATAGTCTTTGACGATGCCGCGAAACGGAGCGAGCGGCAGAACGATCGTTTCGCTCGCACCGTTCGGCACCGAGCAGACCTCTATATTTAGCCGGTTTTCCTCGATCGAGAGGTGAAGATGATAGGGCCCGGTACCGCCGGAAGCCGGTCTGAAGTGGTTCTCCTCCAGCAGATCGAAAATTGCGACCGCGCGCTCGTGCTCGATATCCGGACTGCGCCGGACGACCGTATGCTCGTCGAGAGTAATACCGGCGATCCGCCACGGGCCTTCCGGGTCGCCCATGCCCGCCGCTTCACCCCCCGCGCGCCGGATCGAGACGCACCGCCAGCGATAATGCGTGCGCCTCGAGTCCCTCAGCCTCGGCGAGGCGGATCGCGGAGGGGGCAAGCGCCGCGAAGCTCCTGGCATCGCATCGAACGAGTGAGCTGCGCTTCAGAAAATCGAGGACGCCAAGGCCGGAGGAAAAGCGCGCGCTGCGTGAGGTCGGCAGCACATGATTGGGCCCCGCGATGTAGTCGCCGATCGCTTCGGGCGTATAGCGGCCGAGGAAGATGGCTCCAGCATGGTGAACCCGCTCGGCCAATGCATCGGCTTCGTCCAGCGCGAGCTCGAGATGCTCGGGGGCGATGCGGTCGATCAACGCCGGCGCTTCCTCCCAACCCGCGACAATGATGATGGCGCCGTGCTGGCGCCAGCTGGCTCTCGCAATCCGCGCCCGCGGCAGCTGCTCAAGGTGATGCTCAATCGCGGTCTCGACCGCAGCGGCAAAGCCGGCGTCATCGGTAATCAGGATCGCTTGCGCTGCGTCGTCGTGCTCTGCCTGCGACAGCAAGTCGGCCGCAATCCATTTCGGGTCGTTGTGCCGATCGGCGACGACAAGAATTTCCGATGGCCCGGCGATCATGTCGATTCCAACCGTGCCGAAGTCACGCCGCTTGGCCGCGGCACCATAGGCGTTGCCCGGACCGACGATCTTGTCGACGGGCGCTATCGTTGGCGTGCCATAAGCGAGCGCCGCGATCGCCTGCGCGCCGCCGACCCGGTATACCTCGTCGACCCCCACGATCTGCGCCGCGGCTAGCACGAGCGGGCTCAGCTTCCCACCGGGGGTCGGCACCGTCATGACGAGCCGCTCGACGCCCGCGACCCTCGCGGGGATCGCATTCATCAGCACGGAGGAAGGGTACGCGGCGGTGCCGCCCGGCACGTAAAGCCCGACGGCCGCGATCGGCCGCCAACGAGCCGCGAGCCGCACTCCTAGCTCGTCAGTGTAATCGATGGCGGCCGGAAGCTGGCGGCGATGAAACGCCTCGATCCGCTCCGCCGCTAGGCGCAGCGCCCGCATAGCATCAGCTGGCGCCGCGGCCGCGCCATCGGCGATCTCCTGTTGGCTCAGACGCAGGCTACCAGGCGCGAGATCGACCCCGTCGAAGCGGCGCGTATACTCCACCAGCGCTGCATCGCCGCGGCGCGCGACATCCTCGATGATTACCGCGACGGCGGCATCGACATCAGCCGCGCTGTCCCGTTTTGTATCAAGCAGCCGCCGGAATTTTTCCTCGAAACCGGGGTCGCGGGTGGCGAGGGTGACAGTCATCCGCCGTCCTCCCCCGGTTCTTCCTGGTCCTCGATCCGGTACCTGGGCGGGTTACGGCGGGAGCCGACCAGCTCGCGGAGCCGCTCGATCCAGCTGCCGATTTCCTCCGGGCGGGTTTTCAGCGCCGGGCGGTTGACAATCAGCCGCGAGCTGACTTCGGCAATCCGTTCGACCTCGACCAACCCATTGGCCTTCAAGGTGGCCCCCGTCTGGACGAGGTCGACAATGTGCTGGCAAAGCCCCAGTCGAGGAGCGAGCTCGATCGCACCGTTCAGCTTGATGCATTCTGCCTGAATGCCTCGCATTGCGAAATGACGGCGGGTTACCTCGGGATATTTCGTCGCCACGCGCAGATGGCTTGCGCGTCCGATCTCCTCCTGCTCGAGCGCATCTGCAGTCGCTGCAACGGCAAGGCGACAACGCCCGATATCGAGGTCCAGCGGCGCATAGATTTCGGAATAGTCGAACTCCATCAACACATCATTACCGGCTATACCGAGCTGCGCGGCGCCGAAAGCGACGAAGGTCGCCGCGTCGAAGCTGCGTACCCGGATCAGATCGAGGCTGCCCTCACTGGTCGCAAATCGGAGCTGGCGTGAGGAGGGATCATCAAAAGCCGGCTCCGGTTCGATTCCGATCTGGCGCAGGAGCGGCATGACCTCGTCGAGAATGCGCCCATTGGGCAGCGCCATGATCAATGTCACGCCTGCTCATCCAGCTCGTGGCGGGGTTGCCACTGCGTCGGCCAGGGCTCGCCAAGGTCGCGCGCGTGACAAAGGATGCGTGCCACATCCAGCCGGATCGTCGCGCCACCGGAAAATTCGAGACGGACTGAACCGTCCTCGGCACAAATGGCGAGGAGGGACAAGATTCTCCCGTCTTCACTGCGGCGGAAGCCGTTATAAGAGACGGCCGTCACATCCTTGAACGCGATGCCGCACAAGGTTCGCTGATATTGCGCCTCATCGGCCGCCGAGCGGAGCCCGTCTTCCCAGCGGAACCGATTGGCGACGAGTAGAAAAGTTTGATCCACCGGGTCGTAAGCAAGATCGCGGACGGGAACGAGGGCGTCCTGCAGACAGGCCGAGATCACTGCGAGATCATCGGAGTCTTCGGCGCGCAGCCTGAGCGCAGCGCCGTCATCAGGCGCCATCCCGCAGCCTCTCGATGCGTGCCCCGCATGCGGCGAGCTTTTCCTCCAGCCGCTCGTAGCCTCGATCGAGGTGGTACACGCGATTGATCACTGTCTCTCCGCCCGCAACCAGGCCCGCCACCACCAGCGACACCGATGCCCGCAAATCGGTCGCCATCACCGGCGCGCCCATCAGCTGCGGTACACCACGCACCAGCGCGGAGGCTAGATGTACGTTGATGTTTGCCCCCATTCGGGCGAGCTCGGGCACGTGCATGAAGCGGTTCTCGAAGATCGTCTCGGTGATCATCGAGGCGCCTTCGGCCGTCGCCAGCAGAGCCATGACCTGCGCCTGCAGATCGGTCGGAAATCCCGGATAGGGCTCGGTCATAACATCAACGCCATGGAGGCGTTGCGAACGCCGCCGCACCATCAATCCGTCTGGGGTCTCCGAAACCTCGACACCCGCATCTTCCAGAACCTGCGCCACGGTGGCGACGAGTTCGAGGCTGGTATTGGTCAGCGTCACCTCACCGTCTGTCGCCGCAACCGCCATCATGTAGGTTCCGGTTTCGATCCGGTCGGGGATGATCGAGTGGGTCGCGCCATGGAGGCGTGGCACACCGGTAATCCGGAGCCGGTCGGTGCCGATCCCGTCAATGCGCGCGCCCATCGCGACAAGGCAGTTGGCCAAGTCCGTAATCTCCGGCTCGCGCGCCGCATTTATCAGCAAGCTCTCGCCTTCCGCCAAGGCGGCGGCCATCAGCAAATTCTCGGTAGCGCCGACCGACACGCTGGGAAAAGCGATCTCCGCGCCGCGCAGTCCCTTTGGCGCGCGGGCATCGATATAGCCTTCACGCAGCTCCACCTCGGCGCCAAGCTGCTGCAGAGCTTTTATATGCAGGTCGACCGGCCGCGGGCCGATCGCGCAGCCGCCGGGCAGGGACACTCGCGCCCGCCCACAGCGCGCGACCAGCGGCCCCAATACGAGCACTGAGGCCCGCATTTTTCGAACGAGGTCGTAGGGCGCGGTACTCGAAGTGATGTGCTCCGCCGATAATTCGAGGACATGGGCCTCATCCGCACCCTCGCCGCTGCGCGAGACCGCAACTCCGTGTTGGACCAGCAGGTTCGCCATCGTCGCTATATCGGCGAGAGCGGGCACGTTTCTGAGGCTCAATGTCTCCGGCGTAAGGAGACAGGCTGCCATCAGCGGTAGTGCCGCGTTTTTTGCACCACCGATCGGAATGACGCCCTCGAGCGGCACGCCGCCCCTGATACAGATCTTGTCCATGGCCTAAGCTACGTGCAAAGCCCGAGCGATCACCGGCGGTCATAGCCTTCAACTGCCGGTCCTGCCGCCTTCGCCGTGCTTGTAATGGAGAGCGAAGCGATGCTCAAGCAGTCGGCTCGCCCGTACCCTCCCTCCTCTCCGGAGCCGAGGTCTCTGGCGGCTCAGTCGCCCGCTGCTCTCGCGCCCGCGCCTGCTCCTTGCGCCGCCGCAGATTTTCGCGCAACGCCTTGGCCAGTCTCGCGTTGCGCGCGGCGCGTTCGTCGCTTTTTTTGGATGCGAGCGGCGGCGGATCGGTCATCCCGGGATGATAATATTCAGCCTTCGACCCGAAGCTTTGCGTGGGTGGCGAGGATCACCGCTACCGCCTGTTTTGCGGCATATTCGGCCGATTGGTCGGGATGCTCATGGCGCCAAGCGGCGACTCCCGCGCGGTAGCATTCGACCGAAGGGCGTCCGGCATGGCGCGCCGCTTCAAAGGCCCGAAGCACTGCCGCCGCGGCAGGGCTTGTCGTCGGATCGATCTTCGAGACACGCCAAACCATCTAGGCTTCACCGGGTCAAAAGCTAATATCTCCGCGGCTTTCCGGCAAACGTCGCGATGGCAGAGGGGTT
>JBARIB010000972.1:0-5471 GCA_049799535.1 Allostellaceae bacterium
CTCCCCCGAACCGGCGAAATGCAGCACATAAGTACCCTGGCGCGCCTCGCGGCGAAAGCGCTGGCGAAACAGCTCGGCGACGTCGGGCTCGTCATCGACGATCAGCATGCTGACGCTCACGCGGCCCGCTCGATTGTAGTTCTTTGCTGCCGCGGCAGGCGGATGACGAAGTGGGTAATGGCGCCGAGCTCGCTGTCGACGGTCATCGTACCGCCATGCTGTTGCGTGACGATGTCGTAGCTGATCGACAGGCCCAGTCCAGTGCCCTCGCCGGTGGGCTTGGTGGTGAAGAACGGCTGGAAGAGCTTGTCCCTGATCTCGGGCGAGATGCCGGTGCCGTTGTCGCGCACCCGAACCTCGATTGCGTCGAGGAGATCGCGGGTCGTCACCTTCAATGCCGGCCGAAAATCGGGTCTGTCGCCTTCTTGCCGCCGTTTGTTGGCGGCGTAGAAGCCGTTGCTGAACAAATTCAGGAAGACCCGGGTCATTTCCTGCGGCGCCAGCTCGATGAGGGCCAGGCTCGGATCAAACTCACGCTCCAGGGTAATGTTGAAACTTTGGTCCTGGGCGCGGGCTCCATGATAGGCGAGGTTCAACGCCTCCTCGACCAGAGCATTGAGGTCGACCGCGCGGCACTCGCCGGTTACCCCGCGCGAGTGCTCCAGCATGCTCTTGACAATCCCGTCGGCGCGGCGGCCGTGCTCCGCGATCTTGTCGAGATTGCCGGTCAGCAATTCGATTGTCTCGTCGATCTCGTCGCGCTTGTCCTCGGGGAGCGCGGCAAGGGCGGGTGCGGCAGCTTCCTTTAGCTCATCGAGCAGCTCGTTCGATAGACTGGCGAAATTGTTGACGAAGTTGAGCGGGTTCTTGATCTCGTGAGCGATGCCCGCGGTCAGCTGGCCAAGCGAGGCCATCTTCTCGGCCTGGATCAGACTGGCTTGCGTCGCCTTCAGGTCGCGATAGGCGGCTTCGGCGGCGTCCCGGGCGGCGTGGATTTCAGCTTCGGCGCGCTTGCGCTCTGTGATGTCGCTATAAATCAGAACGAAGCCGCGGCCGGGCACGGCGTTGCGTCGCACTTCGATGACCCGCCCGTCGGGGCGCATCCGCTCGAAGCGCATCTCCCGGTCGGTATCTTCAACAAAGCGGCCCACCTGCGCTTCAAGATCGGCCGAGGTGTATTCGCCGCGGTCGGCGAGATAGCGGAAGTACTGGGCAAAGCTCGGGCGCTCGACGAGGAAGGCGTCCGGCAGATCGAGCATTTCCTGGAAATTGCGGTTCCACGCCGCGAGGCGGAACTCCTCATCGAACATCGCCACGCCGTCGGCCATGTTGTCGAAGGTCACACGCAGCTCGGCTTGGGCCTGGCGGATCTCATCGAGCAGCCGAGCATTTTCGATTGCGATCACCGCCTGGTCGGCGAAGGTGGTGACGAGTTCGATTTGCTTCTCGCTGAACGGCTGAACTTTCTGGCGCGCGAGTACGATGACGCCGATCAGCGAGCCTTGGCGCATCAGCGGCACGCCCAGGATCGTGCGCGCTTTTCCAAGAGTGACCGTTTCGGCCAGCGCGTACTCCGGATCGGCGGCGATGTCCGCGACCTGGACGACTCGCCCATCGAGAGCAACTCGTTGAATTACCGTGGCTCGGCCCGGCGCGAACGTCCGGCCCTCCATGAAGGCTTTATAATCGGGCGGAAAGCCAAAATTTGCCGCAAGCCGATAGACCTCACCGTCGCGGCGGTAAACAAACGTCATTTCCGCCTGGCAGAGCCGGGCGGCGGTCGCCGCAAGCGTGTCCAATACCGGTTGCAGATCGAAGGTCGAGCGGCTGATGACCTTGAGCACGTCGCTGACCGCAGTCTGCTGATCGAGCGCTTCGGAGAGCTCGGCGGTGCGCTCCTCGACCTGGTGTTCGAGGCGTTCGGCGGCCTCAGCGCGTTCGGCCAGTAACGCATCGCGTTCGATCGCGTTCTGGCGGAATACTTCTACCGCCCGCCCCATTGCCGCGATCTCGTCGCTGCCCGTCACTGGAACCGGCGTCTCGCGGCCACCGCCGGCGATCGCGAACATCGCTCCGCTCAACCGGTTAAGACGCCGCACGATATTGCGGCCGACATAGAGCCAGACGATCAGAACCGAGCCCGCAAAGCCGAGCGCGAGCAGCACACTGATCGCCTCCGTGCTCAGTCGCTGAATGTGGAGTGCCGACGCGGTCGCCCCACGCACCTCTCGCTTGGTCGCCTCGACCAGTTGTTCGGCAGCGTCGGTGAGTTGCGTCGACAGGGTATCGTTCTCGGTCAAGAGCCGGCCCGCGTCGGCAATCAGATCCAGCTCCCGCTGGCGCAATTGAGGTATCGAACTCGGCCCGTCGACCAGGGTCTTGAGCTTGTCCACCTGCGCCTGAAACAGCGGCCGAAGCTTCGGGTCGAGCGCCTGCGAGCCCCTCTCAAGCTCGCCGACCGTTCGGCGGAGCTGAAAGGCGAGGATCAGCAGCCGCTGTTTCTGCTCGCTGACCGAAGCCTGCGCCAGGGTGTCGGCCGCGTCGGAGGCCTGTTGCTGGACCTTTTGCACCGGCCGGGCAGCCAACAGGCCGGCGATCAGCGGACGGACCTCTTCCCCGTTTGTGTCGGGTGGTTGCCCAGCGCCGGTCAGCAGCTTGGCGAGATGGTCGAGCTGACTGTCGTATACGAGGAGGGTCGGCCCCAGCAGCCGCTGGGTTTCGTCATTGGTATCGAACACCCCCCGCATCAAATCCTTAATCCGCCCGATCAACTGCAGACGCTGCCGGACGTCCGCGTCAAGCGCCGTCAGATTGGCGTCCAGCTGAACCGCGTAGCCCTCGATCGGCGCCAGCTGCTGGGAGCTGATCCCGGCATCGTGCAATTCGGTCAAAAAGGAGCGCAGCTTGGCGGACTGGCGAGAGAGCTTCGCAAAGAGGTGCTCGCGTCTCTGTTCGGTGGTGGCGGCGGCGAGCGACGAAGCCGCGGTTACAATGCGCTCGACCGAGCGCGATACTTCGAGAGAAGCCAGGATCGGGTCGATGCGGCGATCGATCAGGGCCAGCGAATGCCCGACCTCGACAAACGCGTATATCGCCGCGCCAGCGACCAGCGCCGAAACCGCGCCGATGCCAAAAATGACGATTAGGAGCCGCGCTCCTACCCCGCTCACCCTTGTCCGGCTGTTCGGCAAACGATACGGTCCTGTAAATTCGAACCGGCGCCTTGCTTCGCCCGGCGATAATGTCCGAAAATCAAGCGCGGGACAACCTGCAGTAAATCCCGTCCGGGAGGCTACGATGAAAAGACGACGCCGCGAGCTGCTGCTAGGGGCGGCTGCCTCCGTCGCCGCCGCCGCGAGCTTGCCGGCGCCGGCGGTCGCGCAGGGGATTAAACAACTTAAGCTGGTGACGGATTGGACCGAGGACATGCCGGGGCTGGGGGCCGGCGCCGAGCGATTGGCGCGGTCGATTACCGCATTGTCGGACGGCCGGCTCAGTGTGACCGTGTATCCGGCTAATACTCTCGTCCACGCGTTCGAGACGTTCGATGCGGTCTCCGCCGGAGCCGCGGACATGTACCATTCGGACGACGCTTATTTCCAGAGCAAGTCGGCGGCGCTGAATTTCTTCGCCGCGGTGCCTTATGGCATGACCGCAGACGAGCTGTGCTCGTGGATCGAGTTCGGCGGTGGTCGAGCATTGTGTGACGAGGTCGGCGCGCAGTTCAACATCAAGCCGCTGATGGCGACCAATAGCGGCGTGCAGATGGGCGGCTGGTTCAACAAGGAGATCAACAATCCGGAAGATTACAAAGGGCTGCGCTACCGCATGCCGGAACTGGGCGCCGAGGTCCTGCGCCGCATGGGCGCCACTGTCGTCACGGTGCCTGGCAGCGAGATCGCGACCGCGCTCAAATCCGGCGCGATCGACGCTGCCGAATGGATCGGGCCGTGGATGGACGCAGCGCTCGGTCTCGATAAATCGGCCGATTACTACTATTATCCGGGCTTTCACGAGCCTGGCACGAATTTTACGCTCGGCATCAACAAGACGCTGTGGGACTCCCTGACGGCGACAGAGCGCGCGCTGATCGAGGCCGCGGCAAAGGCCGAGGTGACCCGGTCCCTCGCTCAGTTCAATGCCGAGAACGTCAAGGCGCTCAAACTGCTGCGCGCCGACGAGCGGATCAAGATCCGGCGCTTCAGCGACGAGCTGATCAAGACCTTCGGCAAACTCAGCAAGGAGGTGCTTGCCGACACTGCGGCCAAGGATCCACTGACCCGTAAGGTCTACGATAGCTACACGGCGTTTCTCGCCGGCGTCATGGATTGGGGCGAATTGTCGGAAACCGGCTACCGCGACACCAGACGGCTAGCGCTGGCTTAAAGGGAGGCTACGATGAAAACGCGACGCCGCGACGTGCTGCTCGGCGCGACCGCTACGATCGCGGCTGTCGGGAGCTTGCCGGCACCAGCGATCGCGCAGGGCATCAAAGAGCTCAAGATGGTGACCAGCTGGCCCAAAGGCAAAGGCATGCCAGGGTTGGACACCAGCGCCGAGCGGTTGGCGCAATCAATTACCGTATTGTCAGAGGGTCGTCTTAAGGTGATGGTCTACCCGGCCGATAGCCTCGTTCGTCCTTTCGAGGTCTTCGATGCGGTCAGCGCCGGTGTCGCCGATATGTATCACGCCACCGACTATTATTTCGAGGCCAAGTCACCGGCGCTGAATTTCTTTGCTGCGGTGCCTTACGGCATGACCGCCGACGAGCTGTGCTCATGGATCGAGTTCGGCGGCGGGCAGGCGTTGTGGGACGAGGTCGACGCCCAATTCAACATCAAGCCGTTGATGGCCCTGAATACCGGCGTACAGATGGGCGGCTGGTACAATAAGAAAGTCAACAATCCGCAAGATTATAAGGGGCTGCGTTATCGGATGCCGGGGCTCGGCGTCGAGGTCCTGTACCGCATGGGCGCCAACGTGGTGACGCTCCCCGGAGGCGAGATCGTCGGTGCACTCAAATCCGGCTCCATCGACGGGAGCGAGTGGGTCGGACCCTGGGTCGACATGGATATGGGGCTCAACAAGGCGGCCGATTACTACTACTACCCCGGCTTCCACGAGCCCGGCACCAACAGCACGCTCGGCATCAACAAGACGCTGTGGGAGGGGCTGACGATTTCGGAGCGCGCGCTGATCGAAGCCGCGGCGGGGGCCGAGCTGACCAGATCGCTCGCCGAATTCAATGCCGAGAATGTCAAGGCGCTCAAAATCCTGCGCGCGGACCCGCGCATCAAGATAATGCGGTTCAGCGACGAGCTGATCAAGACCTTCGGCAAGCTCAGCAAAGAAGTGCTTGCCGACACTGCGGCTAAGGATCCACTGACCCGCAAGGTCTACGACAGCTACATGACCTTCCTCGCTGGAGTGATGGATTGGGGCGAATTGTCGGAAACCGGCTACCGCGACAC
>JBARIB010000973.1:0-1668 GCA_049799535.1 Allostellaceae bacterium
CGTGCTCGCCGTCTTCGAAGCCGCGTTCCTCGTGCTCGCCGAGGACCAGATCGAGATGCTGTGCGACCCGCGAGCCATAATCGCGCGTGCCGCCAATTGCAAATAAGCTGAGTTCCACATCGACTAACATATTACCCTCCATTAGATCGCTCCAGCGGGCGGCGTGTGCGCTTTGAGCCCGTGCCGTAACATCACTTCCCAACCCTCCTCAGGGCTGTCTGCAAGTGAGAACAGCGCGAGATCTTCGGCAGCAATCATGCCCTCCTCGACGAGCGTGTCGAAATCGACGATGCGATGCCAATACTCGCGGCCGAACAATACGATCGGCATCGGCGGCGCCTTGCGAGTCTGCTGCAATGTCAGGATCTCGAAGAGCTCGTCCATCGTGCCAAAACCGCCCGGGAAAACGGCGAGCGCATTGGCCCGCATCGCCAGATGCATCTTGCGCATCGCAAAATAGTGGAAGCGGAAGGTCAGCTCCGGCGTCGAATAGGGGTTGGGTTCCTGCTCGGCCGGCAGACTGATATTGAAACCGATGCTGGGCGCTCCGGCATCGCAAGCGCCGCGGTTGGCGGCTTCCATGATGCCGGGTCCGCCGCCCGTGGCGATGACATTGTCACGCAACCGACCGTCGGGGGCGAGCGCGCCGCCGCGCTCGGAGACGAGCCGCGCAAAGGCGCGTGCCAGCTCGTACCATCGCGTCTGGCGGATCCGGCGCCTGGCGCACTCCAATGCCGATGCGCTCTCTGCCGCTCGCAGCAAGCTCTCCGCCTCTTCGGGCGAGGGGATTTGCGCGCTCCCAAAAACCATGATTGTCGAGCGCACACCCCAGTCGCGCAGCGACAACTCGGCCTTCGCATATTCCAGCGCGAAGCGCACAGCCCGCATTTCGTCGCGCAGGAGAAACTCGACATCTTCGACCGGCAGCCGATAGCTCTTCGATCGTCTCTGAGCGCTGTTGTCAGTCATCGAGTTCTCTCGGATCGCGGGATTGCCTGCCCTAACCCCACGGCCGCAAGCCCTGGGAATGGTAGGGGAGGTCGGTCAGGTCATTGTCCGAGGTTCCTGCGCCGCGCGGCTGTGACATGGCCAATAGGGCTTGAATGCGCTCCTCGGTTGCCGGGTGATCGCGAAACAGCGACGACACCCGCAGCGGGGCCGCAGTCGGAAACCGACCGCGCAGTAGCATCTGCTCCTGGCGACGCATCTTGACGAGAGCGGATGCCAAGCCATGCGGGTCGCCGGTCAGCTCGGCCGCTTCGAGGTCGGCCTCGCCTTCGCGGATGCGCGACAGCGCGAGCTGCAGCAAACCTACACCAAGTGGCGCAACGGCCAACACCAGCAGCGGGACGATTGGGAAGCTGGGTGCTGAAACAGTGCGCAGAACGAGGCTGAAAAACACGAGCAGAAACGCGATTTGTGATACCGTGCGGGTGAGCCGACCTACGACCATCGCGAGCTGCATCAAGGCGATGTCGCCGTTGCGCACATGGACGATCTCGTGCGCGAGGATCCCTCGGATCTCCCGAACGGTCATCCCGTGGACCAACCCCTCCGACAATGCAATCGTGGTTGCCTCGCCATCTCCAATCGTGAAGGCGACCGGAAACCGTTCACCGACCCAGCAAAGGTGCGGGATGCGTTCGATACCGGCGCGGCGGCAGAGCG
>JBARIB010000974.1:0-2408 GCA_049799535.1 Allostellaceae bacterium
CAATTGGTCAGGATCCAGAAGCTGCTGACGATGAAAACCGCAAGGGTGGAGCGCAGTCCGGTCCACAGCGCGCCCGTCAGGTCGTTAGAGCGAGTGAATCCGATCCGGCTCCGCACCGGTTTCTCGCCCAAAACAAAGCCCTCGTATGCTTCGGCATAGGCCGTCAAGGCCGCGAAGAACTCGCGCAGCCGAGCAATCACTGCAATCCGCCGGATCACCTCCTGATCCGGCGCCGACTGATCGCGGCACAACCTCCGGACAACCGGCAGACGCGCGCGTGCCCGCACCAGCCCTCGCTCAAGCCCGGCGGCGTTGGTCATGGCGGTGCGCCATGCTTTGATCGCAGCGGTGGCTTCGGCGATGGCGTCGTCGAGCCCTGCTTCGGTCGACACACAGGTTTGGCCGAGCCCATCGAGCGTACGGCGGAGGAGATGCGCGACGCTGACGGCATTGATCAACGCCGCGTCGAGCAGCCGGAGGGCTTCGCTCCGGTTGCGAATCTCCCGGTCCTCGAAAATCGCCGAAGCGCGCAAATTCTCGATTTCTATCGCCTGGCCCAACAGTTTCGTCCGCAACGGCGCGGTGTCGCCGGCACCGAACAGCGCAACGGCGTAGTCGGCGAGCCCCCTGTGAGCGTCGGCGACCGCTTGCCGCAGCGATGGGACCATCGAGTTTGGCAGGACGACGTGGCTGATCGTCGCTGCCACTATGATGCCCAGACTGATCTCGGTGACGCGCCCGGTGGCGATATAGAAGGCATTCCCGGCATCGAGTGCGGCCGGAATGCCGACAATAGCCACGGTGTATCCGGAAAGGACAAAGGCATAGGCGGCCCAGTTCCTCGCGTACTGGGAACCAAAGGTGCAAAGACCGATCCAGAGGGCAAGACCGCCGAGGAAAAGAACGCGTTCTTGGGCGCAGAGGGCGACGAGAAAAAGCGCAACGGCGGCGCCGATCAATGTCCCGATGATGCGGTAAAAGCTCTTCGCCAAGATCAGCCCGCTCTGCTGCGGCTGCGAGACGATGAAGACTGTGAGCAGTGCCCAATAGGGCTGATCGAGATTGAAGGTGAAGGAGACTAGCAGGGCGATCAACCCCGAAGCCGTCGTTTTGGCCGCGAAGATCAGCCCCGACCGATCCATTCCTGTTGGCCGGATCGGTTGCTTAGGGCTCTGCCTCTCAGCCGTGTCGCCGAGCCGCGTGCGGGACACAGCTGGAGGCGCGCGGGTGAGGCCCCGGCGGCAACTCGCGGTCCTATTCTCCAAGACCGCTGGCGGGTGACGATCCAGGACTGCTGACCCGGCCACAACGGTACCCGCAGCCAGAGCACTCCTTGTCAATGGAGGCTAATGGAGGAGGTACGAAGTACTCGCGGTTTGATCTCTTCTCCGCGAGTAGACAATAGAACAGGGGATTCGACAGTATCGGCCAACAGACGCCTGACATAGTTATCGCCGCATCTCGCCAACGCCATTGCCACCGCGGGATCGTCGGTCGAGTACCGACGCCGAATGGGATCCCAACCGAAACCTGCCGCTATTGCCGGTGCACTCTCCTCCGAGCGGCACCGATAATAGAATTGGTACGTAACGGGATCGAACAAGAGCCTCGCCATGATACCCTCCGTCGATAGTGCATGAGTGGTTCAGGGAATCTTGGACAGCTTGTTGGATGCATCGCCGTTGCGCAGTCGTCGAGTGAAGCCGGGTTAATTTGGGTGAGTTGAGGTGAGCTGCTTCGCTCGGCAGATGCAATAACGTTAGGACACCGCGGCCGGTCTTGCGTCCAGGGTAACCCGCGGCGCCCAACTCCTTGGGCAGCGGGAAAGGTGGTACTTCGAGTAAGAGAACTCGTCGTGCATCGATTTCCCTCGCGCCGGCATCCCCTTCAGCAGGCACAAGGAGAGCCTCGTTCATCCACCCGACCTCCTCCAGTCGCCTTCGGCCTCGTGGAACGGTATGCTCTCGACATATGGCTCGCCTCGAGGAGAACAGTGATGAAGCCCGAAACCGTAGGCATGTCGTCGGCGCGGCTGGCGCGGCTCGATGAGGTGATGAAGCGCCGCTACGTTGACGGCAGCTATTTGCCAGGCATGCTGACCTATGTCTGGCGCAAGGGTCAGCTCGTACACACCGGCATGTGCGGCCAGATGGACATCGAGCGCGGCAAGCCGATGCGCGAGGACGCGATCTTCCGCATCTACTCGATGACCAAGCCGATCACCGCGGTTGCGCTAATGATGCTGGTCGAGGAAGGACTGATCGGCCTGGACGACGCAATCCATACCTACATTCCCGCGTGGAAGGACCTCGGCGTCTATTCGAGCGGAATGCCGTCGCTGCTGGCCGACGCGCCGCCCGGCTTTGTCACGACCCCCGCGCTGCGGCCGATGAAAATCGTCGACCTGC
>JBARIB010000975.1:0-2728 GCA_049799535.1 Allostellaceae bacterium
CTATAACACCGACGACATGGAACATCGGGTGCCGGAACTGGTCGAGTTTGCTTCGACGATCATGACACTGAACACCGGCGACCTGATCGCCTGCGGCACCAATCACGAAGGCCTCGGCGCGTTGCAGGATGGCGAGACCGTCGAAATCGAAATAGAGCGCATCGGCCGGATGTCACTCAACGTCGTCGACCCGCTGAAGCGAAGCTGGGAACGCGGGGTCTATATGGGCGCCGATTCAACCAATCCGGAAGCAGTAAAGCGCCATCGTCCGCAAAATTAGAGCAGGTCTCGAGAGTTTACCTGTTACCCAAATATTGGCAGGCTGCGGAACCTCAATCTGAAAGCAGTTGTTTTTCCTTCATCTGCGTCGCAAAGGAGACGATGAGATGAATGATGTGACGACCGTTACTACGGACCGCCTGGCGGCCGATGAAACTGACCGGCTGATTTCTTCGGAGAAGGTCGAAGGTACCGCTGTCTATAACCGGAACGGCGAGCACCCGGGCTCGATCCATCACCTTATGATCGACAAATACACCGGCCAAGTTGCTTATGCGGTGATGTCTTTCGGCGGCTTTCTCGGGATTGGCGAGAATTATCATCCGCTGCCCTGGAAGATGCTGACCTATGACATTCGTTTGGGCGGCTATGTCGTGGATCTGGATCGTAGCCGGCTTGAAGGCGCCCCGGGCTTTACGTCGAGCGATATGCCGAACTGGTCAGATCGCGCGTGCACCTCACGTTTCGACCAATACTGGCTGCCGCCCGTCTAACGTTTACGGCTTCACGTAAACGGCGTCGCCTTCGACCCGCACCTCGTAGACCGGGATGTCGGCTGATATGGGGCCGTCTATGAGCTTGCCAGTGCGGATGTCGAATTGCGCGAAATGCAGCGGGCACTCGATCACGCAGCCCTCCAGCTTGCCGCGCGACAGGGGCGCGTTGCGGTGACCGCAGGCATCGCGCAACGCATAAAAGGCGCCCTCGACATTGGCGAGCACGACCCGTTCGCGATCGACCGCAACAAATTTCATCTCGCCCGGCGCGAGATCGCTGACCCGGGCGACGGCGACAAAGCCTTCTGGAATTATGCGCATATTCAGCCACGCCCCGCGCCGCAACCCTCTCTCCCGCATGCGGGAGAGAGGGAAGAACCCGCGCGACGCTTGGATAGACCTGGGGCTGCGGCGTCAGTTCAGCTCGAAGCCAAACATCTTGGCCGCGTTCTCGGACGTAATCTTGCGCAAATCGCCCTCGGGCACACCTTCGAACATCCGTGACAGGAATTGCTGCGAGCGTGGGAATGTCGCCTCGGCATGCGGATAGTCGCTGCCCCAAAGCATGTTCTCGACGCCGATATAGTCGCGCAATTTGATGCCGATGTCGTCTTCCATGAACTCGACAAACATGTTGCGCTTCCAGTAGTCGCTCGGCATCAACCCGTCTTTCGATCGCCAGCCTTTAGTGAAGACCGGGCGCTCGAGATAGGTGAAGTCCATCTGCTTCAACCAGTGCGGAATCCACGCAGCTTCGTGCTCGACCGAGCCGATCTTGAGGCCGGGGAACTTGTCGAACACACCGGCGAACAGCATTGACCCAAGTGCGTAGCGCACCCAGTAATCGGTGGTCGAACGGCCCGCGCCGGTCATTTGGGTCACGTCGGTGGTGAATTCGTTGGCCGGAACGCCGTCGCGCGGCGTGGCGATATGCAGCAAAAGCGGGTGCTTCAGTTCCTCCGCCACAGCCCAGAAATTGTCGTAGACGGGGCTGCTGTAGGGCTTGTCCGGCCGCGGCGCCACCGGAATAAAGGAGCCGACCAGGCCCATCCTGACGCAGCGCTCGAGCTCCTTCGCGGCCGCGTCAGGATCGTCGACATTGAGCATCGCGATGCCCTTGAGCCGGCGCGGATGCGGTTTGCAGAAATCGGCGATCCAGTCGTTGTAGACGCGGCAGATCTCGGTCAAGAGTTCGCTGTCCGGGATACGGTACCAAAACAGGCCCTGGCTCGGCTGCAACACTGAGCCCCAGATGCCGTCCTCCTCGTTTTCCTCGATCATCGCATCGGCGTCATAGGCGCCCTTGCGGACGTCCTCCCACAGCCCGAGAAAGTCGATCTGCGAGGGGTCCTCGAAGCGCTGCCCGGCCTGCATAACCGCGCCCAGCGTGCCGACCTGCATACCATTCAGCATCCAGGCATCGTATTCCCGGCCGGCCGGGGTCTTGCGCCGTTCCATTCGCGGCGCGCGGTCGCCGAATTTGGGCTCCATCCTGGCCGTATACATATCCGGCGGCTCGACGATATGGGAATCCGCCGAGATCAGCTTGTACCCCGCCATAACCACCTCCTCCGCTTGTCGCCGAGTGCGCTCGGCCTATTGCGACAAAACTGGCCCGATAAGACTGGTATCTGAACCGTAGGACCCCGCCTACGGGTAGTCAAGCAAGCGGGGGGCTCCGGCGCCAAGCTTCAAGATCTTTACATCAGGGCATTGAATCGGCTAGAAGTTGCGTCATGGCCAATCGATCGCCATCCCGCTTCGCGCGATTTTGGTACCGCTGGTACATGCCGGCGGCCTAGGAGCGCGCACCTGCGTCACTCAACCGAAGCCGCCCCACCAACGGCGGCTTTCGCATCACAGTCCATCGTTTCCCGAACGTCGCCGAATGTGGAGCGGCCTCTTGTAGAGGAGGTCAGCAAATGTCTCACGATTTCGACGTCGTCACCGGG
>JBARIB010000976.1:0-8959 GCA_049799535.1 Allostellaceae bacterium
CTGCGCAACGGCCGTCACAAATGCGTGGGTGAGCGGGTGGTTCTCGGGGAAACCCATCAACACGCCAACGCGGCGAATTCGCTCGGGCTGCTGTGCGTGCCCGGCGAGCGGCCATGCCGCCGCCCCGAAGAGTGCGGCGATGAACCCGCGGCGTCCTAACGATCGAACCTCCATATGCCTCACTGGTCGAATGCGAACCCGATGCTACCCAGGGTTTGAATTGCGGTCCAGCCGCTGTGGGACAGTCCAATTCGCGGGCCGATTTTGCGCCCGAGCTGCGGGCGGTGTCACAATATTGTCAGCCTGTCGCAACTGGTCAGCCGTTCTCTTCTGATCACAGGAGAGACGCAATCTCGCTTGGAACATGCCAAGCCACGCCCACTAGATCACGGCTTCCCGAAAATCGCCGTAATGGCGTGGCATCTTGTCTGTTTCGAGATGTTCGTAGTAGGGGCCATAATGCGATCACCTGAGTCAGGTAACTTCCTGTTAGTTCGCCACTGCCGGGCACAAAAAGGCAAGGGTTATCGCCGGGAAGTCTGGGTCATCTCCTGTTTTTCTTCTGCATTATCAGGTGGCTCCCGAAGTCGACTGCTGCCTGCGACGGCTCGGCAAGCGCCCGGCAGTGGCCGCAGAATAGAAAGATCGCAATGAAACTCGACGCTTCTTCGTTCGGCAACGCGGTGCGCCGCCTTCGCGAGGGACTGGCGCGGTACGAGCGCGAGCCGGCGGACGAGCAGATTCGCGACGGACTGATACAGCGCTTCGAGTTCACCTATGAACTTAGCTACAAAACGGTCCGACGATATTTGAAGGAAGCCTCGGCTTCTCCCGACGAGATCGAACGACTGCCGTTTGCCGATTTAATTCGGACGGCGAGCGCCCAAGGATTGCTGCGAAGCGGCTGGCCGGCCTGGCGGCGGTTTCGCGAGATGCGGGCCCGCACTAGCCACACTTACGATGCAAATGTGGCGTCGCAAGTCGCCGCCGCGATCCCGGCCTTCCTCGAAGAAGCCGAGCACCTCTATACCGAGCTCAAGCGGAGGCTCGCGTGATGCGATCCTCCAATATCGATCTGTCGGCAGATCACAGCCGGCTGGTGTTGAAGATCCTTCGTGCGAATCTGCCGGTGAACACAAGAGCATGGGTCTTCGGCTCTCGGGTGACCGGCCGGGCGAGGCTCTATTCCGATCTCGATTTGGCCGTCGATGCCGGCCGGCGATTGACGCTCGATGAACTGGCCGAACTAGCCGAGGCGTTCAGTGACAGCGACCTACCCTACAGAGTTGATCTGGTCGACTGGCACAGTATTGACGATCACTGGCGAACGACAATTTCGGCCGAAGGCGTGGCCCTGATCGGGACGGCACAACCGGATGCTACGGGATAAAACAACATCAAGGCACCGGAATCGGGAAATTGTCGATCAAGCGTGTTTGGCCCAGATGAGCGGCAGCCAGAACACGAGAAGGGGCCCTGACTTGTCCCGTAACGGGCACTAGCGTGTTCTCTTCACGGATCTCGAGATAGTCGACCGCGAAACCTATGTCCTGCAGTTCAGCAGTGCCAGTTGCGAGCTGTTGCGCCACCGTAAACGGATCGGCCGAGAGTGCGACGGCGATATTGCGCAAGACGCGCGCGAGTTCGGGGGCAATACGGCGCTCCTCGGGCGCGAGGTAGGCGTTGCGCGACGACATCGCGAGGCCATCAGCCTCGCGCACAGTCGGCACGCCAGCGATTTGAACTGGAATATCGAGGTCTCGGACCAGCCGGCTCACGACAATAAGCTGCTGATAATCCTTCTCGCCGAAATAGGCGATATCGGGCAGCGACTGGATCAACAATTTCGTCACGACGGTGGCCACGCCGTCGAAGTGGCCCGGGCGGTGCGCACCACACAGACTTTCAGTCAGCCCGCTTACGTGGATCGTTGTCGTAAAATCGGGCGGGTAAATTTCGTTCACCGCAGGGATGAAGACGAGATCGACCCCGGAGGATTGCAGCATGTCGAGATCGGCCGCCTCGCGGCGCGGGTAAGAGCCGAGATCCTCAGTCGGCGCGAACTGCTTGGGGTTGACAAAGATGGACGCGACGACGCGATCGCACTCAGCCCGAGCGGCCCGAACCAGCGCCATATGGCCTGCATGCAATGCGCCCATTGTCGGCACCAGGCCAATGCGTTCCTTGGATTTTCGCCAAAGCGCGACGCGCCTTCTCAAATCAGCGATGTTGCGCGCGACCTCCACCGGAGGGCCCTCACCCCTTCACCGAGCCCGAAGTCAGGCCGGCGACGAAATGCTCGACAAAGAACGAATAGATGATAGCGACCGGCATCGAGCCCAATAATGCACCCGCCATCAGCTGACCCCAATAGAACACGTCGCCACGGATCAGCTCGGCAATGACTCCAACCGGCACGGTACGGACCGAGCTCTTCGTGAGAAAGATCAGGGCATAGAGGAATTCGTTCTGCGACAAAGTGAAGGCGAAAATGCCGGCCGAGATGAAACCCGGTGTGCACAATGGCAGGAAAATCCGTCGCATCGTTTGCAGCCGGCTGGCGCCGTCGATCCGTGCCGCTTCCTCCAACTCCATCGGCACGGTCTTGAAATAGCCGAGCAAGAGCCAGGCGCAGAACGGCACCAGCATCGTCGGATAAGTCAGGATCACGGCGGTCAATGTATTGCCGAGATCGAGCCGGTTGATCAGATCGGCGAGCGGGATGAACAGCAATGGCTGCGGCACTAGATACACCGCCGCCACTGTCATCGCGATCAACCCGGCGCCGGCAAACCGCATGCGCGCCAGCGGGTAGGCCAGCATGACCCCGAGCACGAGCGAGATCCCGGTCGACACGACCGCCACGACCATTGTGTTCCAGGTCCACAACAGGAAGCTCGTTTGGGTCAACAGGTCGACGTAGTGCTTCAGCGTCGGATGGAACACGAGCAGCGGCATCATGTGCTGGTTGTACAGCTCGGAGTCCGGCTTCAGCGAGGTGATCGCCATCCAATAAAACGGAAACAGCGCCAGTACGAGGAAGAAGCCGACCGGCAGCCACAGCCGCACCAACCGCTCGACCGGGCCATAGCCGGTGACCATCACCGTCTCCGCATATAGATCGTCAGCGCAACTATCAGCAGCGCCAGCGCCGGGAACATGGACAGCGCGATCGAGGCGCCGAGTCCGAGCTGGCCAGCGCCCATCGCAATGTCGAAGGCATAGGTCGCAAACAGCTGGGTCGCGTTTTGCGGTCCGCCATGCGTCAGCACATAGACGAGCTGGAAATCGGCGAAGGTGAAGATCACCGAGAACAAGGTCACGATCAGGATGATCGGCTGCAACAGCGGAAGGGTGACGTAGCGGAAACGCTGCCAGCCGCTGGCGCCGTCGATCGTCGCGGCCTCGTAGAGCTCGGGCGGCACCGTCTGCAAGCCGGCGAGTAATGTGATGCCGTAAAATGGCAGGCCGCGCCACGTGTTGATCATGATGATCGAAAACATCGCCAGGGTCGGGTTGCCGAGCCAGGAGGGCCCGGGCGGCGTCACGCCAAGGCCTATCAGCAGGCGGTTGACGACACTGAACGCCGGGTCGAGCATCCACATCCAGGCGACCGTGCTCAGCACGGTCGGCACGATGAACGGCAGCAGCAACAGCGCCCGCACCAGGTTCTTCATGCGGAAGTGCTGGTTCATCGCGACGGCGAGGCCGAGCCCGCCGACCATCTTCAGCAGGGTGGCGACGATCGTGTAGATGAAGGTATTGACCGTGACCCGCCAGAAGATCGGGTCATTAAAATTGGTGATGAAGTTCTTAAGACCGATGAAATGGCCGGGCTTTCCGACCGCGCGGTCCTGCAGGCTCAACAGAACGCCGTAAACCAGCGGGTAGCCGACCAACGCGGCGAGAAACAATAGCGGCAACGCCATCATCAGCCAGCTGAACACGGCCTCGCGGTCGAGCCAGCCGGACAGGGAGGCGGTGTGGCGCGGCAGCCGCGCCGTCGCGATCAGTGGTTCGGTGCGGATCGACATATCAGGGCCCGCTGCAAAAGTCAGGCCGTTTTGTAGATGCCTTTCAGCTGCGCCTCGGCGCTCTTGATCGCGTCCTTGGTCGCGGTGCCGGAGCACGCCTTGGCGAACATGTCGACGATGACGTATTTGGCGACGCTCTCGGCCAGCCGGCGGTCCGGCGGCGCCGGCCAGCCCGGCAGGTGCGCCGTCGCCATCGCGTCGCGATAGGGGATGTTGCGCGGCTCGACCTGCCACATCGGCGCGTTATCGTAGGCATGCAGGAAGGGCTGGTAATAGCTGTCGGCCGAGGCGTACCAGCCGCCGAGCTGCTTTTCCGCCGTCAGCCAGCGCAGGAACTTGTGCGCTTCCTCCTTCTGCGGGCTGAAGTCGAAAATCGAATGACTCTGGCAGTCGAGCAGGTGGAAGCGACCCTTGGGTCCCTGTGGGTTTTGCGCCTGATCGGTCACCTTGCCGATGTCGGGGAAATGCGCCTTCGCGAACCACAGGATGCTCTCGGCGTTGTTGGTGCACGAGATCTGCTCGGCCATCCACGCCTTGTTGTTGCTCGGATCAGTCCAGCCGAGCACGTCGTCGAACATGCAATCCTTGAAGAATTTGCGGGCGAAATCGATGGCCTTCGCGGTTTCATCCGAGTCGATCACCACGGTCTTGCCGTCGGCCTCGACCTCGTGCCCGCCATAGGACCACAACAGCGGATACAGCCAGCCGTGGTTGTCGCCGAAACCGTGGCCCAATTCGAAGCCGAACGGGTGGCCCTTGGCTTTGAGCTTCTTGCCGACCTCGTACAACTCCTCCCAGGTGTCGGGGAACGTCTTGACCCCGACCTCGGCGAACCAGTCGGTGCGCCAGTTCATCAGCTGGCCGATGTTGCTGTGCGGGATCGCCCTCCATTTGCCGTCGACGACGGCGGCTTCCCTGGCCGCGTCGTACCAGCCGCCCTGCTGCTTGCCGGCCTCCTCTGCGATGTCGCTGACATCCATCAGCTTGTCGGCGTAGAGGAACGGGTAAAGCAGGAAGATGACCGTTATGTCGGCTCCTGACCCGGTCTCGATGATCGTGCTGATCCGGGTCGGCGAGCTGCCGACGCTGGTGAGCTCGTAGACCACCTTGACGCCGGTCTCCTTTTCGTAGGCCGGCGCTAATGTCTTCTGCATGTACTCGTCGAACGGCGGGATGAACGAGGTCTCGTGCAGCAGCGTGATTGTCTTCCCGGCGGCGCGTGCCGACGGCGGACCGAGCGCCGCGCCCACAGCCCCGAGGCCGGCCAGCTTCAGAAATCCGCGGCGCGATGTGGCGTCCATTCCTCGCACTCCCCTACAGCTGTCACCCGAAAATCCGGTTCGGTACAATTCTATGCTTCTAAAGGTTGTGCTCTCCTGCGGCAAGCAGGCACCCAAAATTGCCGTATTGGCATGATATTAGGTAGAGCTAGACGAGGATGAGCTGCCTCATGGGAGATTAAAGCTGTGCGGACGATATCGCCGCCACGGTTACGGGGAGCGGCTGGGGGATACAGCGAATAACACCGACAATTCGCTGTTATTCGCTGGCTGTTCCTGGCTGTGATATCGCCACCGCTTTCAGAAAAATCGGGGATTTCCGCGGCGATTGCCGGCACCTTCACTGTTTTTTCGCTGCATTTAACAGCGAAAACAGTCAGCTGGTCGTATCTCACGATGCCTGTCGGTCCGTGCGGCGGGCCAGCATGCGATCGACCATTGCCGGGGCGGCGCCGAGATAATTCGCGGGATCGGTCAACGCTCGCAATTTGTCCGGGCCGAGCGGGCCGGCGACGGCAGGGGTCTCCAGCAGCACGTCGAGCAGTGGCCGGTCGGTCTCGATCGCGACGCGGCAGGCGTCATAGACCAGATCGTGCGCCTCATTGCGGCCGGTGTATGGCGCCAGACCCATCATCACCGCCTCGGCGACGATCAGCCCGTGCGTCATCTCCAGGTTCTTCGCCATGCGGGCGGCATCGACGATAAGGCCGCCGAGCATGAAGCGCGTCTGGTGCAAGGCGCCGGCGGCAAAGCCGAACGCTTCGGGCAGCGCCACCCATTCGACGTGCCACGGCCCGGTCGCGCGCTCGAAATCGGTGACAACCGCGTCGAGCATGAGTCCGGCTTGTTGGCGCACGATCTTTGCCGCGGCGAGGATCAGCTCGCACGAGATCGGGTTGCGTTTCTGCGGCATCGTCGAACTCGAGCCGCGGCCCTCGATGAAGGGTTCGGCCGCCTCGCCGAACTCGGTCGCCGACATCAGCATCACATCAAAGGCGATCTTGCCGAGACTGCCGAGCAACAGCGCCAGAACCTGCACGGTCTCGGCGATGCCGTCGCGCACGACGTGCCAGGTGATCGGCGGGTCGTCGAGGCCCAGCTCGCGGGCGAGTTCGGTGCGGGCGTTGAGCGGCTGGCCACCATTGCCGAGCGAGGCCAGGGTCCCCGCCGCACCCCCGAACTGCGCGAGCAACACTCGCGGCCGCAGCTCGCGCAAGCGGTCAGCATGCCGCTCGAGCGCATAGAGCCAAACCGCGGCCTTGTAGCCGAAGGTCACCGGCAATGCGTGCTGCAGGTGCGTGCGACCAGCTATCGGCGTATCGCGATACTTGCGCGCCAGCTCGGCGAGATGGCTGCGCGCCGCGGCCAGGTCCGACTCGATCAGCCCGAGCCCGGCGCGGATCTGCAAGACCGCGGCGGTGTCCATGATGTCCTGGGTTGTCGCGCCCCAATGCAGGTAGCGCCCCGAAGCGCCGGCCAACTCCGCCATTTGCCGGACCAGCGGCAGGATCGGGTAGCCGACGGTCTCGGTTTCGCTCTTCAGGCGCGCGAGGTCGAGAGCTTCTCGGCCGCTCGCAAGTGAATTCGCCACATGGGTAATCGCCTCGGCCGCCTCGGCCGGGATGACCCCGAGCCTTCCCTGCGCACGGGCGAGCGCGGCCTCGACCTCGATGCAGCGCAGAAGGAAGGCATCGTCGCCAAAGACTTTGCGCATCGGCGCCGTGCCGAACATGTCGGCAAAGATCGCGGAGTCGAGAACGCCGATGGCCATAACCGCGCCCCGACCTTACACTTGCGGTCGAGGGAACGCGGTCCACGCGCCGTCTGACAAGCGCTCGAGCGCGGGAAACCGCCCTTTGTAGGCCATCTTCGCGCTATCGGCGATCCAATAGCCGAGATAGACGTAAGGCTGCCCGTGCTGCCGGCACTGCTCGACGAGCCACAGCACGCTCCAGGTGCCGAGGCTCCGCTTCGGCTGTTGCGGGTCGTAAAAGCTGTAGACCGCCGAAATCCCATCATCGAGCAGATCGACCAGCGAAGCCGCGGCGAGACCGCCGGAGGGGTCGCGGAACTCTACCATCGCAGTACGCACCGGAGTATCTTCCACCATCCCCCGGTAATCGCGATAGGTCATGGAAGCCATATCGCTGTCGCCGTGGCGCGCAGACTGATAGGCCGAGAACAGCCGGAATTGCTCGGGTGTGGCTCGGGCCGCGAGCAGGCGCCCGCAAAGATCGCGATTGCGGTTGTGGATGCGCCGGGTGGAGCGGGTGTGGCTGAAGCGCTCGACAGCGATCCGCACCGGCACGCAGGAAGCGCAGCCGCGGCAGGCCGGCCGGTACGCAAAACGATGGCTGCGCCGGAATCCGGCGCGCGACAGATCGTCGTAAAACAGCGCGGCGCCGCTGCCGCCCAGCTCGACGATCAATTTGCGCTCGGCGCGACCCGGCATGTAGGGGCAGCTGACGGCCGGCGTGGCGAAGAATTGCCGAAGCGGCGCGACTGAACGCTTGGCCGTTGCGGTCAAAGGCGCTTCATATCGCAGCCGCTCGCGCCTCTGTCTGTTCTCGGCTCCCGGCCTAAGATCCATGGTACAATTTCCCTTTCCGCCCCGCGCAAGCCGCTCGCGGTCGGCGGCCGCGCCGATTATGGCCGAGAGGACGCCGGCGACGCCAGCCCCGAGCGGCTCTTAGCGAGCGATTGGCCCGGCCGTCCAGCGGAATTCGGTCAATACATTCTCGTCGAAGCGGCACTCCGCGGCGAGATCCCGCGACGATGGTCCGTCGGGGGGGATATCGGTCCTGACGCCCTCGACCCGCGCGACGATCGTAGTCAGGCTCGTTGCCGACGCATCGCTTTTTGTGATGTCGATCGCTGCGTTGGGCATCGCGTCCCGCATGAAGTCGGTGCAGCGCTCGGCGAGGCCGACACTATGGGGAATGCCGCAGCCGGCTGCAACCAAACAGAGCAGGGTCGAGCGGAGGGCAGCCGAGCCTTGTCGGAAGCGCTGCATGCCGACGATATTGCCGGCTGACGGGGTTGATTTCAAACCGGGCCCCGAAGCGGCGGCCGTCGGCGGCGCCAATTTCTTCATGTCGGAAAAAGCTGCGGCGCCGGATGGGCCGTACCGACGCCGCAACCTGTGTCGAGGGCTTGGCCGGGAGACGTTACAGCCGAGCCACATCGGGGAATACGCATATAATGTCAAAAAATCGTCCGCGAGTGGGCTTCCTAGTGGAGGCGGCTGCGCGGTAACCACGAGGAATTTTGTTCGCGGGCTTTTCGTCGGCAGCAGCCGGCCGAGTAAACTCGGCCCCTGGAACAGTTGGGCTCGAGAAATGCCCGACCATCCCAACCCTGGAGGCTGTACGACATCGGTTTGGGGTGCTCGGCACCGAACAGCCAACGGAAGACAAAGCGTTGACGCGGCAAAGCGCGCCTAGTTGATCGTCTCCGCCATTGGTCGCACGATAATCCCGGCGCCTTCGAGCTTTTCCCGAACCAGGGCGGCCATCGCCACCGCCGCCGGGTTGTCGCCATGGACGCAGACCGTGTCGATCGCGACCGGGATCCGCTTGCCCGAGTTGCTGATGATCGCGCCTTCGCGCACCATTGCCTGGACCCGCGCGGCGGCCTCCTCGGGGT
>JBARIB010000977.1:0-1654 GCA_049799535.1 Allostellaceae bacterium
TGGGCGCATGAGCGGTTGCGCGCGCGTTCCGAGCAGCGCCGCATCCTGATGGTGATCTCGGACGGCGCCCCGGTCGACGACTCGACCTTATCGGTCAACCCCGGCAACTATCTCGAAAAGCTCCTGCGCGAGGTGATCCACGACATCGAGCGCCTCGGCGAGGTGGAGCTGACCGCTATCGGCATCGGCCACGACGTGACGCGCTACTATCGCCGCGCCGTGACGATCGTCGACGCCGAGCAACTGGGCGGCGTCATGCTCGAGCGCCTCGCCGAACTCTTCGACGAAGACCGCGGCGCCGATACCCGCGTCCGCAGCCGTCGCGCCGCCTGACCCGGCTCGGCGCGTTAGCGCCAGACCGCGACGATATTGGTGGCCGTAGTGCTCGTGGCCCAGACGCGCGTCACGCGGATCGGATGCCAGCCGACCGGCAGTCCGGCGAAGGTGACGCTTCCGCCACCCAACATCGTGACCCGGAGATTGCCGGCGCCGCCGATGAAGATCGCAGTGGAAGCCGCCGCCAAATCGGTCGTGTCGCTCGGCGTCACCGCCGTGGCGTAATGCGCCGGATCGGAGGGGTTAGGATTACCGATATTGGCAATTTGCGTCACGGCGAGGCTTCTCCGAGGATCGCCTTTGCGGCAGTGGCGTAAGCACTGGCGAGCTGCCCGTCTTGCACGAGCTCTCCAACCTGGCAATTGAAGGCCGCGCAGATCGTAGCCAGTTCGGACAAACGAATGCGGCGCGACCCAGTCTCCATTCGGTGATAAGTCATTCGCGAGATGCCGAGGACGACCGCCGCGTCTTGCTGAGTTAGCCCCAAGGTGCGCCTGCGACGCCGCAGGGCCGAGCGGATGCTTATTTGCGCATCGTCAGCGCGCATTGGCCTCTCCTCTGAACGTGAGCTGAACAGTCCGGCGCCCATGGCAGCGCCGAGGCGTGCCGCTTTGGATTGTTGTCGCAAGTTCTGCCTCGTCTGCTTGCGGCTTTCGATCCACGATATTACATAATACGAAATAATTGTCAATTTACAATGCTATTATAGCATTAGGAAAGGACGCCGCCTTGACGGCCGTTCACCGAAAGACCGACCATCAAAACCGCTCCGCCAATCCTTCCCAGCAATCGGAGTTCCCGATGGATTTCTCGCTCTCCGACGATCTTCGCGAATTAGAGGAGCGCACCCAGCGCTTCGTGCAGGAAAGAATTTTGCCATATGAAAACGACGCCCGGCAGACCTCGCACGGGCCGCACGAAGAGCTGCGACGCGAACTCGTCGCGCTCGGGCGAGAGGCGGGTCTCTTGAGCCCGCATGTCGGCCGCGATTGGGGCGGGCTTGGGCTCGATCACCGCGGCAAGGCGGTTGTCTTTGAAGCAGCCGGATATTCCCCGCTGGGGCCGGTCGCGCTCAATTGCTTTGCCCCCGATGAGGGCAATATGCACCTGCTCGAGGAGGTCGCCCAAGAGAGCCAGAAGGAGCAATGGCTGAGACCGCTGGCGGCGGGCGAGATCCGATCTTGCTTTATGATGACCGAGCCCGCCCCGGGAGCCGGCGCGGACCCGTCGATGCTGCTGACCACAGCCCGCCGAGACGGTGAAGAATTCGTCATCGACGAGCGGAAATGGCTGATCACCGGCGCGGTCGGCGCCG
The DNA here is from genome assembly GCA_049799535.1 of Allostellaceae bacterium. Taxonomy (GTDB): domain Bacteria; phylum Pseudomonadota; class Alphaproteobacteria; order ATCC43930; family CGMCC-115725; genus AP-15. Next base: position 1,652 of record JBARIB010000977.1, read on the forward strand.
CGC
>JBARIB010000978.1:0-1573 GCA_049799535.1 Allostellaceae bacterium
CCAGGCGAACCCCCGTTCCCACACCGCGTTGGCGGTCGAGGCGGCCCAACCCATCAGGAAGATCACGCCCCACATCCCGGTGATCGAGAAGATCTGCAGCAGGGACAGGCTGTCGTCTTGCGAATAAACGGCAAGCCCACCCGCGTTGAGTTCCCTGCCCAACGTCGACAGCCATTCAGCCGTCACAAGCGCCAGCGGAAACACAAACGTTCGCGCCTTGTCGTCCAAGCGCGAACAGAGCAGACGGTCGACCACGTATGGCAACGTCGATTCCAGTCCCCGGACGACGCAGAACAGCGTCAGGGTCTCGACCACCCACAGAATCGGCGCCCAGCCGCCGCGAAGTGCAATCATCTTGCCGACTGTCTGTGCGAACCAGATCAGCAGCAACGCGACCGTCGGCCGCCGAAAAGTGCGCGCGAACCGAAGCAGGAAGATCGGCGCGAGCCATGCGGCAAGGGGAAGCATCGTCTGCGCCATCGTGAACGGAAGCAAGAGACATCCGATCACGAGCCACAGCCACGTCAGCCGGCGGTCTTGGATGTCTTCCGCGGAGCGAAATGATTCCCACAGCAAGATCTTGTTCACCCCGCAAACCTCTTTTGATCAAGCATAGCGAAGCGCTGCGAGCACGGAGTGATCTGGATCAACTATCCAAAACCCAGGCGCATCTCATTCCGGTGACGTTCTGGGGCTATGTGGGGCTTGCCTGCTACGTCGTTTTCAAGCGCTGCCTCGAAGGGCTCCTGCGCCGGATCCATAAGGCGCGGGACTAAGTGAACGACGGCGTGTTTGTTGCTACCGGGCGCATTCAGCCCACGATTAACGGCGTCTCGGCCTGGGAGCAGCAACAGCGGATAGGGCGAGCCAGCAGGAGCCGCGGCCGGGAGAAAGCCGCCGCGGTCCCGCCTCCCCTCACGCCTGGTGCAGCCCAAGGGCCAGCATGATCCAGGCCAGGCCGTAGAAGATGAGGTCGATCCCGACGAAGAGCCCGATCACCCATAAGCCCGAGGCCGGCCATTGCGCAAGAACGAGCACGCCGAGCGCGATTGAAATGAGGCCGTCCAGCGTGTGCCAGCCCCAGCCTGGCAAGTGAATCGCCAACGAGCCGATAAGCTCAAAGAACCCTCCGACGAGGAAGAAGCTCGCCATGAAGATCGTCGCGACTTCGGCGCTGATGATGGGTCTCGCCACCAGCAGGAAACCGACCACTCCGAACAGGACCGCAGCGAGCAAGTGCTGAAAGAACCCGGCCCAATGACCCACCATTACCGCCTGCGCCACCTCGAGCGCGCCGGCGAGAATGAGAAGCCAGCCGAAGAACAGCATCGTCACGACCGTGGCCGTGACCGAGCGCACAACGGCGGCGACGCCCAGCAAAGCCAAGCCGACGCCAAAGGCCAGGAACCATCCCCAATACTGGATGATTTCCTTCGGGACCTGGATGTCGAGACTCTGGATGTCGCCCATCATGTCACGCCCCCTCGAGTTATCGAAATCCCGCCTAACGCCTCAGCGCCGCCTCGACCAAGCTTCGCACGCTGAGCGAAACCATAACGATGGCAAGACCCGA
>JBARIB010000979.1:0-4554 GCA_049799535.1 Allostellaceae bacterium
ACCTCGAAGCCGCCACGGTCGTGGTGCTCGATCACCCCCGTTACCAGATATGCTACGGCATGAGTATTAAAATCCCGGGATAAATACCCGAGTCGGATTCGCCCCGTGGTCGGCTGCTTCCGCGGCAGAGCCGCGGCGTTGGGCACGGAAAACTTGGCAGAGACCCGGCGAGCGAGACCAAGCTGCTCGTCGGGCGTTGATGAGAGGGCCAGGAATGCGAAGGCTGTGCCATGTGACGGAGAGCCCCCGGTCGCGTTTCGCACCCTCGCCTCGATCTCGTAGTAATCGTCCCATTGGCAGATATGTTGCCTTTCATGAAACCAAGCGGACAATGCTTCCTGGTCGCTCGGCTTGAGGACCACGGCCCGACCGAAATGGGCGGCGGCTTCGCCCCGCCTTTTCTGAAGAAACAAGGCATGGCCCAGGCTCATGTGAGCCACCGCATTGCCCGGGTTGAGGTCTACAGCCTCGCGGTAGCTGCACTCGGCCTCCTCCAGACGACCGAGGCCGACGAGTATCGTTCCGAGGTTTAGATGGGCTTCGGCGGTGCCGGGGTTGATGCGCAGGGCTTCCCGGCAGCTGGTTTCGGCCTCCTCCGGTCTGCCAAGCGCCACAAGCGCAGCACTGAGGTTGAGTTGAGCCCTCGCACTCCCCGGGCTGAGCCGCAAGGCCTCGCGGCAGCAGATTTCAGCCTCCTGGGGACGACCGAGCGAGATCAGTACAATGCCGAGATTGTTGTGCGCTTCCGCGTAGTCCGGTTTCAAGCGTAGAGCCTCGCGGCAGCACGCCTCCGCTTCTACGAAGCGACCGAGTGCTGTGAGGGTATCGCCTAGGGTGTTATGCGCCTCTGCGTATTCCGGTGCGACACGCAGGGCCTCGCGGCAAGAGGCCTCAGCCTCGTCCAGTCGGTCGAGGTGTCTAAGTGCAATGGCCATAGCGTTGTGAGCCATTGCGAGGTCAGGGAGTTTCGTCACAACCTCGCGGAGCAACAGGAGAGCATCCGGATATCGAGCTCGTTGGAAGCACAGGATCCCTAAATTGTAGAGCGACCCGGTGTCGCTAGAATTCACATCCAAAATGGCTCGGTAGATCTGTTCTGCGTGATCCAGCTCGCCGCGCTCATGCATCGCCACCGCTTGCCGAAATGCCTCTTCAGCAGGAATGGTGTCGGCCCGCTGGTCTTCCATCGGAAACCCCGGATCACATGTAAACAGAAAACGTTTATACGATATTTGCCTGCTTTTCTTGCAGGCTGTGGTGCTTCAAGAAAAGGCAGCGCCTTCGGTTATGCGCTGTGTATGTCCGGATGGTCCGGATCCCGTTATGCGAGTCCCGTGGGCGTTCCAGCTGTGGCGTAGTACCCTCCTGCGGCTATCCCGTTCACTGCATCATCGTCACGGGTCAGAGTGGGTGAACTGTCCAATTCGATCCGCTCGTCAGCTCTTGAGTATGTGTTGGACCCCATGAGTCCCGTTCTCCCAAAGAGCGCGGGTTAGCGTACGAATGCCGACCTTCGCCGATTCACCTCTTGTTTAAGATCGGCTGGGCTGGTTTTGGGACTTGCAAATTATAAAGCACCTGATCGGCCGCAATCAGTAAGTCCCTCAACATGTACCCGAAGTGGATCTCGATCCAAGGTAATAACAATAAAAAGCAACACAGCTTCTGTCCGGCGCCCAGCGACGCGCGATAGACGGACAGAAAATACTCGAGCAACAGCCGAAACTCCGGAAAGGTAAGGGCTCGGGCTTTCGTGGGATCCCACCACTCGGGACACGGTAGCATGCAGTACCGGTTGGTGAGGCGGAACCGTCGCGGTTGTTTCAGCCGGACCGGAAGGGTTGCCACGGATTGCCCGCTGTGGCGCCTGCTGACGAGAAGATGCTCGGGCACCTCGTAAAACCGCCCGATCAACGCCATTCGGGCGAGCAACACTCCATCGCCATTGACATAGATACCCTGCGGCGGCAGTTGGCGCAGAGCGGAGGTCCGCATTACGCCGAAGATCTGATAGCACATATGACTCTTCAATATCATTTCGCGAAAACGTAGGACCGGATTTTCCGAATCGGTCATCATCGGCGTAACGTAGTTCTTGATGAAGGTTCCGTTTTCATCGACCTGTTTGGTTCCAGCATAGGCCAGCACACAGTCAGGGTCGTTCTCGAGGATCTCGACGCATCGTTGCAGGAAGTCCGGCTCTAGGAAGTCATCGACAGCGGCCCACTTAAAATACTTACCCGTAGCGAGTTCGTAGACGCGACGCGCGTTCCAGCCGGCGCCCATGTTCTTCTCGCTTCGGTAATAGCGGATGCGGTCGTCGCTCTTGGCATAAGTTTGAGCGATCTCGCCGGTGCGGTCTGTGGACGCATTGTCGGAAATAATCAATTCCAAATTAGTAAACGTCTGGTTCAAGATGGAGCGAAGTGCTTCCTCTATAAAGAGTTCTCCGTTATACACAAATAGGCCGACACTTACTAATGGCGTTGAATATACCACCAATGGGCTCCGTCACCTGGGTTGTGGAACTCTTTCAACCGGCAATAGTTCAGGAAAGCCACTTTCGACAGGACCTGAAAAAGGACCGACTGGCCACTCGCCGGCTTTTTTCTGCGAGCATCCGTTTCTGCGCGGCATCGATAAAGCGCCGTGAGACCTAGGTTTCGACGGCTGCCGGACCCCGTATAGGCTCACCGATATCACCGTGATTTGGGTTGCCTAATGTGCTCAGTTGGAGTTGCGCGAGTCGACGGCGGATGATCGTACGAAAGACGGCATACTGCAGGGGCTTCACGCCAATAGCGCCGACAAGGACAAACCAGGCCCAAGTTGCGAAGTCAAAGTACAATGCGATAATCAGATTTGTCAGGCCAAGCGCTGCCATCAGAGCCGCCCAGGCGTAACCGGCCGCGACCATCACCGGCTGCGGTACTCTCTGGGCGTCAATCGCAGTAATGTGGCGGACCATGCCGCCACGTCTCAGCATCAGAGCGGCGGCCATAAGGTGAGTAACGCTCGGCTTGAGCATGACGAAGCGGGCCTGTTGTGTCAGTATTGTCGCGCCGCCGAGCATAAGGACGAGCGCAAAGCTCATCCATCGTACCGGCTCAATTCGCCGACCCGCCAATTTGATATATCCGAGCTCCGCAAGACCGGCCGCGATAACGACACCGGCAGCGAGACGAACATTGCCGGATAATACAATGGCCAACGAGAAGAGGAGTGCCGACAGGAAGTCGGACTTCAAGGGCGCGACGCGTCCTAGCCAGGCTGCTGCCTCGCTGATTTCTTGTTGTAGGGATAAGGTGGTGAAGAGGTTACGTTGGGCGGCTGCATTTTCTGGCTCGAGGTGTAAGACCTCTCGACAGCAGGCGGCGGCCTCCCCGAGACGGCGAAGGGCTATCAGTGCGGTGCTGAGGTTATGGAGAGCTAGCTTATCGCCTGGCTTGAGGCGCAAGGCCGCGCGGCAGGCGATTTCGGCTTCCTGCGGACGACCGAGCGAGATCAGCACAATGCCGAGATTGTTGTACGCTTCCGCGTAGTCCGGTTTCAAGCGCAGGGCCTCACGGCAGCACGCCTCCGCTTCCACGAAGCGACCCAGGGCTGCGAGCGTATCGCCGAGCGTGTTATGCGCCTCCGCATAATCCGGTGCGATGCGCAGGGCCTCGCGGCCAGAGGCCTCAGCCTCGTCCAGTTGGTCGAGATGTCTAAGTGCAATGGCCAGAGCGTTATGGGCCATTGCGAGGTCAGGCCGTTGCGTCGCAACCTCTCGAAGAAATAGAGCAGCGTCTCTTAGCCTAGCCCGTTGAAAGGAGAGGATCCCGAGATTGTAAAGTGAGGCGGTATCGTTTCGATTGAAGGCCAGGATAGCTCGATAGATTTGCTCAGCCTGATCCAGCTCGCCGCGTTCATGCAAGGCCACGGCCTGCCGAAATGCTTCTTCGGCAGCTATCGCGTCGGTGAACTGGCCAGCAATCTTAGTGCCCGTCTCAGATCTACAGGACAAAGGTTAAATCGCAACTAGCCGGACGCATTCAGCGGATCGCAATTTCTGACTCGATTCGCGCTTCAAGACAAGATCAGGAGTTGTCGCAATCGGCTAGGTCCGTGTGTAATTTAACGAGTTTAACCTTTCTTTGACATACTTAGGGCTACATCATTTTTTCGGGTGGAGCGGATCTATACGATGTGAGGTTACACTCCATCCCCGATGCTCCACCACGTAGCCGCAGCATCTGATCCGGGCATGGAAGCTGTGAGCCGCAGCGCCGACCGTTGGCGACGCGCTGTCTTCAGACCAGGATCTAGTGCAGGTATGGGCAATCGTTGGCGCTGGAAGGTGATGGTTGGTTTAGCCCTCCAGACCTTCGCCGGCTGCGAACACGCGGTGGTGTATACCCCACCTGGAGCAAAGCTCCTAACGGTGGCCGAGATGGATCAAATAACCGTCGGCTCAGCCGCCGCCACAGTGGACGCGGCAGCGGGGGCGCTCCCTCCCGGCAGCGCAGCCGCCTTGCCGAGCACTTCACCCATATCGCTGGGCAACGCTTCACC
>JBARIB010000980.1:0-4715 GCA_049799535.1 Allostellaceae bacterium
ACCCCGAGCGGATCCTGATCGCCGCGGAGGCGGTCGGACTCGGCCGCGCCGCCCTGGCGCGCGCCGCGCGCTACGCCGGTGAACGAGTCGTCTTTGGCCGCCCGATCGGCCAGAACCAGGCGATCCAGCACCCGCTCGCCGAACGCTGGATCGAACTGGAGGCTGCCGAATTGATGGTGTTGCGCGCGGCTGCCGCCTATGACCGCGGCGAAGAGGCCGGCGCCTACGCCAATGCCGCCAAATACTGCGCCGCCGAAGCCGGCTTCCGCGCCTGCGAGACCGCGATCATGACGCATGGCGGCATGGGCTATGCCCGCGAATACCATGTCGAGCGCTATTTCCGCGAGATCCAGATCGCCCGCATCGCTCCCGTCAGCCCGCAGCTGATCCTCAGCCACATCGCCGAGCGGGTGCTCGGGCTGCCAAAGTCGTATTGATGGGGTCTGGGATGACATTGCGTGTTGCGATCGGCGGATTTGGCGCGATTGGCAAGGTGGTTGCCCAAAGACTGGATCAAGGAATAGACGGACTCACGCTCACTGCCATTGCGGCACGAGACGTCGCGCGCGCAGAAGCGGCAATGGCCGGCTATACGCATGCCGTCCCGGTCGTGCCACTGGCACAGCTTTGGGGACACGCCGATGTAATCGTCGAATGCGCGCCGGCCGCAGTGTTGCGCGAGCTCGCCGAGCCGGCCCTCGCTCACGGCCGCATCGTCATGCTGCTTAGTTGCGGGGCGCTGCTCGACAATTTCGACCTCGTCGACCTGGCGCGCCGCCACTGCGGCCGCATTCTCGTTCCGACAGGGGCGCTGCTGGGGCTCGATTCAGTGATTGCCGCCGCCGAGGGCGGCATCGCTAGTGTCAAAATGATTACTCGCAAGCCGCCAAACGGCCTTCTCGGTGCGCCCTATCTGGAGGCCAATAACATCGACATTAGCAGATTGACCGAGGCCAAGCAGGTATTCAGCGGCACTGCGCGCGAGGCAGCGCGTGGTTTTCCTGCCAATGTCAATGTTGCAGCGGCATTGGCCCTCGCTGGGATCGGACCCGATCGCACTGCGATCGAAATCTGGGCTGACCCACGCGTGACCCGCAATATTCATCGCATCGAGGTCGAGGCCGATGCCGCGCGTCTGTCGATGCAGGTCGAGAATGTACCCTCCGAGGAGAACCCACGCACCGGCCGACTGACGGCGCTGTCGGTCATCGCCGCATTGAAGAAATTGTCGAGCCCGCTCGCGATCGGCACATGAATTTACAGCGAGTTTAGAAACGCAACGAGATCGGTCTTCTGCTGTTCCGTAAAGCCGATGTCGAATCGCTGGTCGTAGAACTCGACGACATCGTGCAGCGTGGCGGCTGAGCCGTTGTGAAAATAGGGCGCGCGCGCCGCCAACCCGCGCAGGATCGGCCCTTTTAACTTTCCGATATCGGCGCATTTCCCAGTGATCAAAGCGCGGCCCGGATCGCTGACTTCAAACATCTGCCCGGCCAACGGGCCCGATGTGCACTGAATTGTAAAGACAGGCAATCCGGTGATGTCCAAAGCTGGCGGACTATTTTTGCCGGCATCGGCGATGCCGATATTTAATGGCGCCTTCACCGAATGGTCGCCGACATTGGGAGCGTCGTGGCAGGTGCCGCAGAATCCGGAAATACTCGTCTGGCCAGTGGCGTCGTTCAGTCCCGCGACGCCAGTGATGGTGATCTTCGTCGTATTGAACAGCTCTTCGCCGCGTGCAATCGCCTGGCGTCGCGCGCTCCGGGGACCGCGTCCGGGAGCATCGGCCCAATTAGCATAGAGATCGAAAACTTGCGAGTTGAACGACGCTCCCGTGGGATTTTGGTTGAGCGGATCGTTGACGCCGATGAAGAACTTCGCCAGCTGACGTGAAAGTGCAATCGGGCCGCCATTGGCGCCGCGCGCGGCGAGGGAAATACCAGTATCATCGAACAGCTGAGCGGTGAAGATACCGGCCCCTGCCGGGCTGTTCGCGCAATTGGCCGGATCGGCGGCCCGCGTACAGCCTTCGAAATTCACGATCTGCTGTTGTTGATCGGCACTCGGCGCCGCGGTTCCTTGGGCATGGCCAAGCGTCGCGTCGACGGCTTGGGTAAAGAGGCTGGGCTCGCGCCCGTCCCACATGATGGCCGTCAAGAAACCCAGATTGGTCGCGGGCAAGGGCCGCCGATACACTGAAACGGTGCCGGTTGTCGACCCGGTCAGACCGGTCAAAGGGTTGGTGTTGCAGCCATAGGGGTCGTTCACATCCACAATTTGGAACTCCAGTCCATCCGACGGCATCGGCAACCCGATCCGGATCAGGCCCTTCTCGAGCAGCAAGCGATAAGCATTTTGCTTGTTTCTGTAAGTAGAGACGTCGTCGGAGGGGCAGGTCGCGCCATCGACGAGGCGGAACAGCGGATCGTTCGAGTCCGCATAAAATCGATCCTGTGCGTGTTGTGCACTGAGCGACCATCCGTCCTGGGGCTGGTGACAGGTGAAACAGGTGCGGCCATTGCTTCCGAGATCTTGGAAGAAGGCGCTTTTGGCCGTTATTGTCGGCCCGTTCGACTGGAAAGTCGCGATTGTCCCATTCGGATCGGGGTCTATCCCCAGTTCTGGGATCACGCGCGGTGTGGCTTGAGCGCCCGTGTCGATATCCGGAAACAGCCTTCGCATTTTCTGGGCGTGTTGGATCGCGCCTGCGCGCGCCGCAGCGGAACCATCGGGTTGCCCGCTCTGTGCAAGCGCGAGTTCTGCAGCGCTGCCGAGGCACGCTGCCAACGCCAATCCTGCAAATCCAAAACCGCGTGCAATTGAGGCGGCCATATTTTCCTCCCGGCGCGGGCAAAACTGTCGCGCGGAGGTAGTATAGTCTGGCGTGTGATTGCACACTGTGAGCCGGCTCACACTGGCCAACTTTATTGAGGCAGAGGCCCTAAATGATGAAATGGCGGATCGGCGACATTACAGTCACTAAGATCATCGAACTGGAAGTGACGGGCGGCAGCCGGTTCATCCTGCCGCAGGCGACGCCCGAGGCGATCCTGCCGTTCGGCTGGCTGCAGCCCGATTTCGCCGACGAGCGCGGCCGCCTGAAGATGAGCATTCACGCGCTCGTCGTCGAAACACTGGACCGGCGCATCATCGTGGATACCTGTCTTGGCAATGATAAGGAGAACCGCCGCATTCCAACCTGGAACAGGCTCCAGACCAGTTTTCTCGCCGATTTGGCGGCGGCCGGCTATAGGCGTGAATCGATCGACACCGTCGTCTGCACACATCTGCATGTCGATCACGTCGGATGGAACACGATGCTGGTCGAGGATCGCTGGGTCCCGACATTCCCCAATGCCCGTTACCTGATGGGGCGCGTCGAGTTCGAGCATTGGACAAACCAGCACGAGCGCGAGGACATGGCGGCGGTGCTCGCCGATTCCGTAACGCCGGTGTGGGATGCCGGTCTCGTCGATCTCGTCGAGACTGATCACCGGATCTGCGACGAGGTCAGCCTCGTGCCGACCCGAGGCCATACGCCCGGTCATGTCAGTGTGCGGATCGTTTCGCAAGGCGGGGAGGCGCTGATCACCGGCGATTTCATGCACCATCCCTGCCAGATCGCCCGGCCGGAGTGGTCATCGACCGCGGATAGTGACCCCACCGAGGCGCGGCAGACGCGCGAGCGCATGCTGGCCGAACTTGCCGATACCCCGACCCTCGTCATCGGCACCCATTTCGCCGGCCGCACTGCCGGGCATGTCGCGCGCGATGGTGGCTCTTTCCGCTTGGCAGATTGACGATCGCGGATCGCGTTACGCCAGGCCGAGGGTGCGGCGGGCGGCGGCGAGGCACTCTACCGGCCCCGCACTAACGTCCAGGCAGGTCCATTCGATGGTTCCCGGGTCGTGGCGCAGCTGTTCGGCCAGGACCTCCGGCGAAGCGTCGGAGGCGTCGTCGCGCCGTGCGCGGATGCGGCTGGCCATCGTCTCGCGCCGGCCCTCGAGCCACAGGCCGGAAAATGGGACGCCGGCAGCGCGGGCGACTTCGGCAAAGGCTCGGCGTTCCTCCGGCCTCAGTGATACCGCATCGATAATCACCGAATATCCGGTCGCCAGCACGGTGGCCGCCTTGCGGCGCAGCGCATCATAGACCCGTTGCGACATCTCGGGTGTATAGCCCGCCGCCGGAAGCCGCATCTCCGGTGCGACGCCCAGTAACAGCTTGCGTGTCACGTCGCTGCGAAGCACGCGTGCGCCCGGGCGCAGGCCGAGATCCGGCGCCAAACCGGCCGCCAATGTCGATTTCCCGGTGCCGCTCACGCCGCCGATCGCGATGAGCCGACAAGGCTGTGGCGACAGCAGTTCGTGCGCGAGTTCGAGGTAGCGGCGAGCATCGGCTGCCATCTCTTCCCCGTCCTCGCCGCCGGCGGCACGCTGCAGCATAGTCGCGACCACATGCGCACGGATCGCGGCGCGCAACGACAGAAACACCGGCAGCGCTGCGAGCCCATCGTCCTCCTCGCTGCGGTCGAGGTAACGATTGAGCACGCGATTGGCGGAAGGGGCGAGCCCGCGATACTCGAGATCCATCAGCAGAAAAGCGAGATCGTAGAGCACATCGATCGTCGCGAGTCTTTCGTCGAATTCGAGGCAGTCGAACAGCGTCGGCTTGCCATCGAGCATGCAGATGTTGCGGAGGTGCAGATCGCC
>JBARIB010000981.1:0-2189 GCA_049799535.1 Allostellaceae bacterium
CCAATCCCCTAATTTGACACCGCCGGCAACAGCTTGCCTACTGTCGCGCCATACCGTTGCCTGCGTCCGCAGTCCGAGACAGTTCAGGCGCCGGGCGATCTCGCGTTGGCTGAGAGCTTGCCCGGCCAGCAAACCGCGGTCGTACCTACGCGGCATCTCCGCTCCTCCCGTGTTTCAATCCGACAATCGGACGTTTCAGAATGGCACGGCGTTAAAATGCCTCGCCGGGCCGCGCCGCGGCTGCGTGGCGCGCCGGGTCAGCCGCGGGTTTCGACCACGCAACAAAAAGGCGGTTAGCGTCCGCGGTCGTGGCGGAAATTCGGTGGTGAGCGCGCGCCCAGCGCAATGCCCAATACATGGAGCTCGGCGCGCGCGTGAGCGACGGGTGGTCACCGGGAAGGTTGGGTAAGGTGGAGTTGCAACGCTTCACCCCGAACTGACCGAGGCCCCGATGACCGAAGAGAGAATGGCGCTAGTCGAGCTGCTGCAGAAGAGCGGCGACGGCGATTTTCTGCGAGCCGTAGCGGAGGCGGTGCTGCAAATTCTGATGGAAACTGATGTCGAAGGTCTGATCGGCGCCGGCCGCCACGAGCGCAGCGCCGATCGGCTCAATTACCGCAATGGCTACCGTGACCGCAGCCTCGACACCCGGCTCGGCCCGCTCAGCCTGCGCATCCCCAAGCTGCGCCAGGGTTCGTACTTCCCGCCGTTCCTGGAGCCGCGCAAGACCGCCGAGAAGGCGCTGGTCACGGTGATCCAGGAAGCCTGGATCGGCGGTGTCTCGACCCGGCGGGTCGACGAATTGGTTCAGGCGATGGGTCTCTCCGGCATCTCGAAGAGCCAAGTCTCCAAGCTCTGCAAGGACATTGATGAACGGGTCAACGCCTTTCTCGACCGGCCGATCGACGGTGATTGGCCGTACCTCTGGCTCGATGCGACCTATCTCAAGGTCCGCGACGGCGGCCGCATTGTCTCGGTCGCCGCGATAATCGCCGTGGCGGTCACGACCGAAGGCCGGCGCGAGATCGTCGGCCTGGGGCTCGGCCCGTCCGAAGCCGAACCGTTCTGGTCGACTTTTCTGAAGGGCTTGGTCAAGCGTGGTCGCAAGGGCGTCAAGCTGGTGATCTCCGACGCTCACGACGGCCTGCGCCGTGCCATCACCCGCGTGCTCGGTGCGACCTGGCAAAGGTGCCGCGTGCATTGGATGCGCAACGCCCTGGCGCACGTGCCTAAGGGCCAACACACAATGGTCGCCGCCGCGATCCGCCAGGCCTTCCTGCAACCCGATGCCGAGGCCGCGCAGCAGACCTGGCGACATGTTGCCGATCAACTGCGGCCGCGCTGGCCCAAGCTCGCCGCGCTGATGGACGACAGCGAGCACGACGTCCTCGCCTACCTAGCCTTCCCGGCCCAGCACCGCACCAAATTGCACAGCACCAATCCGCTCGAACGTCTCAATAAGGAGGTCAAGCGGCGCGCCGATGTCGTCGGCATCTTCCCCAATGAGGCCAGTATCACGCGGCTGATCGGCGCTGTCCTGCTCGAGCAGAACGACGAATGGCTGCTTCAGTGCCGCTACATGCAGATCGAGGGGATGGCCGAACTTACACCGCCCCTGCTCGACCCCGAGCTGGGCAAACTTCCACCCATGGCCGCCTGACCAATGGCCACCTCAAACTCCACCTCGATTTACACCACCTTGACAGACGTGACCAGAGACGGTCGGAGCCACGACCGTCCAGACGATCACTGCACTTTGCACGTACCCGATATCGACGCCGAATTTCGAGATCGTGCCGGCATAATGTTCCGAAGGACCCGTCGCCGGCGAGAAGGTGCAGCGCAGATCGCGCAACGAGCCCAAGACATGGCCAAAGCCGCTGGCCATATCGCAGGTCATCACTCCGACTCTCATGTCTTGTGCGTGCGCCGACGTACCGAGCGCCAAGCCGCCTGTTACTAGGCCGAGTGCGCCAAGTGCCATTCCAGATCTGCTAAGCATTGCGTCAATCTCCTACTATGCAAAAATCCTAATGGGTCGAGAATGCGGGCCATCACCTCGCGGCCAGCAGCCGGGCCTCCTTGGCTCTGGAGCGCAGCTACATGCGCAATCCATTGGAACTCCTAATCAAGAGTGAAGAAGACAGCTGCTTCATGTAGGTCTGTTGCTCGATGTCGGAGTCTGAAGG
>JBARIB010000982.1:0-1639 GCA_049799535.1 Allostellaceae bacterium
GGAGACACAAGGTGTTCGTACGGCTGAAGATAGAAGACACTCGTGAGGGGCTGGTGGCCACAATTTCCCAGCGCGATGACGCCGGGAAGATCTCCGGGCGCCCCTCGATTTTTCTCGTTGCAGGCAAGGAAGAGGCAAAACAAAGGGCGAAGGCCGTGGCGCGAGCCTTGGGGTTGAAAACGTACGGTGTCGTCGATAAGACGCGCAGCCGTACGCCGTCACCGATTCGCCCTGTCTGATCGATTTCAACCGCATCTGGAATGCGGGCTCTGGCCTGATCACTGAGCGCCCCAGAGGGCCTAACGAGCTCAGAAGCTTTAACCAGTGTAACCGAGCAAGTCGCCGACGTAAGGGACGACATCCGGTGATCACGGTGCTGGCTTCCCAGCAAGTTGATGCTGGATAATCCCGAGCACCCTGATCCAGGACTTCGCCTTCCCGGCTTGACCGGCGAGCGCCGCGGCACGGGCATTCGCCCGCGCCACGGTGGCCGCCTCCTGCCCGTGAACGTCGATCATGTCACGAGCGCGAGATCATGGTCGTCGGAACCATCGGTCATCTGCACCCCTGATTGGGAGCAGTGCAGGCGGAGCTTAGTAATCCATGCCGCCCATCCCACCCATGCCACCCGGCGGCATGCCAGGTGCACTCTTGGGTTCGGGCCGGTCGCCGACCATCGCCTCGGTGGTGATCAATAGCCCCGCGACCGAGGCGGCATCCTGCAGCGCTACCCGCACGACCTTGGTCGGATCGATGATGCCGGCCGTTACCATGTCCTTGTACTCGCCGGACTGCGCGTCGAAGCCGAAGTTCGGCTCGTTCTTGTCGGTCAGCTTGCCAACCACGATCGAGCCTTCGACCCCGGAATTCTCCGCAATCTGCCGTACCGGCGACTGGATCGCTTTGCGGACGATCTCGATGCCGACCTTCTGGTCGTTGTTGGCAGGATTGAGCCCCGCCAGGACCTTGCTCGCGAAAAGCAGGGCAACGCCGCCACCGGGCACGATCCCTTCCTCGACCGCAGCCTTGGTCGCGTGCATGGCGTCGTCGACGCGATCCTTGCGTTCTTTGACCTCGACCTCGGTGCCGCCGCCGACCCGAATGATCGCTACGCCGCCGGCAAGCTTGGCGAGACGTTCCTGCAGCTTCTCACGGTCGTAATCTGAGGTTGTCTCCTCGATCTGCGCCTTGATCTGGCCGGTACGGGCAAGGATGTCTTCCTTCTTACCGGCGCCGTCGATGATCGTCGTGTTCTCCTTGTCGATTAGCACCCGCTTGGCGCGGCCGAGCATGTCGAGCGTGACGTTTTCGAGCTTGATGCCGAGGTCTTCCGAGATCACCTGACCACCGGTCAGGGTCGCAATGTCCTCGAGCATCGCCTTGCGGCGATCACCGAACCCTGGCGCCTTCACCGCCGCCACCTTGAGACCGCCGCGCAGCTTGTTGACGACGAGGGTGGCAAGCGCCTCGCCTTCGATGTCCTCCGCGACGATCAGCAAGGGCCGTGCGCTCTGCACGACGGCTTCGAGGATCGGCAATAGGGTCTGCAGACTGGAGAGCTTCTTCTCGTGCAACAGAATGTATGGATCTTCCAGTTCGGCGACCATCTTCTCGGCATTGGTGATGAAATACGGGCTCA
>JBARIB010000983.1:0-3465 GCA_049799535.1 Allostellaceae bacterium
GCGCGGCGCAATCGACTGCTCTGCCGGACGGTCGAGCTCCCCGTCGAGCAATTGCTCGGCATCAACACCCGCGCCGAGCTGGCCGAGGCCGAGGCTGTCATGCAGCGCCAGCTGCGCCGCGCGGCAATGGATGCAGGCGTCACCTTGGTCGCCCCGGAGACGGTGTTTCTCAGCGCCGACACACAGCTGGGCCGCGATGTCGTCATCGAGCCGAACGTAACCTTCGGCCCCGGTGTCACGGTCGGAGAAGGCGCACGGATTTGCTCATTCTCGCACCTCGAAGGCGCCGTGGTCGGGGCCGGCGCGCGGGTTGGTCCGTTCGCGCGGCTGCGCCCCGGAGCCGTCCTCGATGAGGATGTGCATGTCGGCAATTTCGTCGAGGTCAAGGCGGCCCGGCTCGGCGCCGGCGCCAAGGCGAACCACCTCTCATATATCGGCGACAGCGATGTCGGGGCGAAAACGAACATCGGCGCCGGCACGATCACCTGCAATTATGACGGCGTTAACAAATTCCGCACGATAATCGGCGAGGGCGCTTTTATCGGCTCCAACACCGCGCTGGTCGCGCCGGTCACGGTCGGCGACGGCGCAATCGTCGCGGCCGGCAGCGTTATTACTCACGATGTCCCGCCCGACGCATTGTCGCTGGCGCGCGGGCAGCAGGTCGACAAGCCGGGGCGCGCTGCGCAGATCCGCGCGCGGCTGAAAAGGAAAGTCTGATGTGCGGCATCATCGGCATCATCGCGAAGGAGGCGGTCGCCTCGGGCCTGATCGAGGGGCTGCGGCGGCTCGAATATCGCGGCTACGATTCGGCCGGCATCGCGACCCTGGTCGACGGGCAGATCGAGTGCCGGCGGGCTGAGGGCAAGCTCGTCAACCTCGCCCGGCGGCTCGATCACGAGCCGGTGCAGGGGGTGATCGGCATCGGCCATACGCGCTGGGCGACCCATGGCCTGCCGACCGAAACCAACGCTCATCCGATCGCCACCGATCGGGTGGCGGTGGTGCACAACGGCATCATCGAGAATTTTCAGGCGCTGCGGCGTGAGCTCGAGGCGCGCGGTTACACTTTCCGCACCGAGACCGACACCGAAGCGGTGGCGATCCTCGCCACCCATTTTCTCGAAAAGGGCCTGTCGCCGCGCGACGCAGTGGCCAAAACACTGGGGCGGCTCGAGGGCGCGTTTGCGCTCGCTTTCCTGTTCGCCGGCGAGCACGACCTGCTGATCGGCGCCCGCCGCGGCAGTCCGCTGGCGATCGGCTATGGCGACGGCGAGATGTTCCTGGGCTCGGACGCATTGGCGCTGGCGCCATTGACCCGCCGCATCACCTATCTCGAAGAGGGCGACTGGGCGGTCGTGACCTCCCGCGCCGTCACGATCTTCGACCACGCCAATAACGAGGTGAAGCGCCCGATCCGCGAATCCGCTGCCTCCGGCGCATTGATTGGCAAGGGCAATTACCGCCATTTCATGCTGAAGGAGATCTTCGAGCAGCCGGCGGTGATTGGCGACACGCTCAATGCCCTGATCAACCCGGCAACCCGCACTGTGCATCTGCCCGAATTGCCCTTCCCATTGGGCGGGCTCGAGCGGGTGACGATGATCGCCTGCGGCACTGCCTATCACGCCTGTATCGTCGCCAAATACTGGCTCGAACGCATCGCCCGCATCTCGGTCGAGATCGACATCGCCTCGGAATTCCGCTACCGCGCGCCGGCAATGCCGCGGGGCGGCGCAGCAATTTTTGTGTCGCAATCGGGCGAGACCGCCGACACCCTGGCGGCATTGCGCTATGCCAAGACGCAGGCGCAGCATATCATCGCCGTCGTCAACCAGCCGGAAAGCTCGATCGCGCGCGAGGCCGATATCGTCTTGCCGACATTGGCCGGGCCCGAGATTGGCGTTGCCTCGACCAAGGCTTTTACGACGCAGCTCGCCGTGCTGGCCTCCTTCACCGTCGCCTTGGCGCGGGCCCGCGGGGTCATCGACCACGCCCGCGAGGCCGAGCTCGTCGGTGTCATGACCGAGATCCCGTCGCGCGCCAGCGAAGTATTGAACCACGATGAGCGCATCCAGGAGATCGCCGCCGAGATCGCATTGGCCCGGGATGTCCTTTATCTCGGCCGCGGCAGCGCCTTCCCGCTGGCATTGGAGGGCGCCCTCAAACTGAAGGAGATCTCCTACATCCATGCCGAGGGCTATGCCGCGGGTGAGATGAAGCACGGGCCCATCGCGCTGATTGACGAGAATGTGCCGGTCATCGTGCTGGCGCCCAATGACGATTTGTTCGAAAAGACCCTCGGCAATGTCGAAGAGGTTATGGCCCGCGGCGGGCGCGTGGTGATTATTTCCGACGCTCCCGGGGTCGGGCGCCTCGCCGATCGCCTCGCCTTCGGCATCCCCGTGCCGAGTTGCGACCCTTTCGTCGCCCCCCTCCTTTATGCGATCCCGATCCAGCTGCTCGCCTACCACACCGCCGTCCTCAAAGGCACCGACGTCGACCAGCCGCGCAACCTCGCGAAGAGCGTCACGGTCGAATAACCGCGCTCGGCTCGAACAGCTCGTTTGCTGTTTTTGCTGTTATTTGCAGGCAATAAACAGCCAGCACCCCGCGGCCGACATCGGCAGGCTGCGATGATATTATTATTATCGCAATTTGTCAATAATAAAATTGCCCGAGGCAGCGTTGGCGATAGCGCCGATCAGTGACGCCGTAGGGTGGGTTGAGTGCGGCGAAACCCGCCATGCAATGCGCAAATTGGTCGGTCTTGCTTCGCTCCACCCATCCTACGGGGAGATTCTACGAGGAGATTTCCCGGGCGCTCGCCTTGCCAAAGCCGGGGGCGGCTCGTACCTTTTGCTTAATCCCCCGAGTGAGGCGAGGTGCGCGATGAAGCTCAAGGATCCGAAGCTGTTCCGCCAGCAATGCTACGTCAATGGCGAATGGATCGACGCGTTGAACCGCGGCACGATCCCGGTCACGAACCCGGCGACCGGCGAGACCTTGGGCACCGTGCCGCGGATGGGTGCCGAGGAGACCCGCCAGGCGATCGAGGCGGCCGACCGGGCGTTGCCCGGCTGGCGCGGCAAGACCGCCAAGGAGCGCGCCCAGGTATTGCGCAAATGGTTCGATCTGATGATGGCGAACCAAGAGGATCTCGCCACCCTGATGACCGCCGAGCAGGGCAAGCCCCTCGCCGAGTCGAAGGGCGAGATCGCCTATGCCGCCGCCTTCATCGAGTGGTTCGGCGAGGAGGGCAAGCGCGTCTATGGAGACACGATCCCGGCGCACGCCTCCGACAAGCGCATCGTCGTGACTAAGGAGCCGGTCGGGGTGTGCGCGGCGATCACGCCGTGGAACTTCCCGGCGGCGATGATCACCCGCAAGGCGGGCCCGGCCTTGGCCGCCGGCTGCACGATGGTGTTGAAACCGGCGACTGCGACGCCTTTCTCGGCGTTGGCC
>JBARIB010000984.1:0-2426 GCA_049799535.1 Allostellaceae bacterium
GCCCGCGCCTGCTGCTGCTCGACGAGCCGGCGAGCGGGCTCAATCATGAGGAGGTCGCTGAGCTTGGCGGCCTCATTCGCCGGGTCCGCGCCGAGCGCCAGGTCACCGTGCTGCTCGTCGAGCATCACATGAACCTCGTCATGTCGGTGTCCGACAAGGTCGTTGCGCTCGATTTCGGCCGCAAAATCGCCGAGGGCACGCCCGCTGAGGTCCAGCAAGACGAGGCCGTGATCGAGGCCTATCTTGGTACCGGCAAGCAACCGGCTGGCGGGGAAAGTGCCCGATGATGCTCGAGGTCGACGGTCTCGACGCGTTCTACGGCGAATACCAGGCACTGTTCGGGGTCGCTTTCGCTCTCGACGAGGGGAGGGTAAGCACCCTGCTCGGGGCCAATGGCGCCGGCAAGACGACGGTGCTGCGCGCGCTCAGCGGCATGGTGCGCACGGCGGGCGACGTCCGCTTTGACGGCGAGCGCATCGCCGGCTGGGCGACCGAGGATATCGTGCGCCTCGGCATCGCCCATGTGCCCGACGGGCGCGGCACGTTTCTCCGCGTCACCGTCGAGGAGAATTTGCAGCTCGGCGCCATGATCCGCCGCGATCGGGCCGGCATCGCCGCGGACATTGAGCGGGTCTACACCCATTTCCCCCGCCTCAAGGAACGCCGCAGACAGCAGGCCGGGACGCTATCGGGCGGCGAGCAGCAGATGCTGGCGGTCGGCCGAGGGCTGATGCTGCGGCCGCGCCTGATGCTGCTCGACGAGCCCTCCTTCGGCCTGGCGCCGCGGCTCGTTGAGGAGCTGTTCGAGATCCTGCGTCGGGTCAACCGCGAGATGGGGGTCGCGATGCTGGTCGTCGAGCAGAATGCGGCGCTGGCGCTCGATCTCGCGGAGCACGCCTATCTGCTCGAAACCGGGCATGTCGTGATGGACGCGCCCGCCGCGGTGATCGGCGCGGACGAGTCGATCCGCCGTTCCTATCTCGGGTATTGAGCGATGGAACTGTTGCTGCAGCAGGTTATGGCCGGCCTCGCCAACGGCGCGATCTATGCCGGCATGGCGCTTTCGGTTGTAATGATCTTTCTGGCGATCGACCACCTCAATTTCGCGCAAGGCGAGATGGCCACGTTCTCGGCTTTTGTCGCCTGGCAGCTGATCGCCTGGGGCACCCCATACTGGGTGGCCTTTGTGGCCGTGGTGATCCTGTCGTTCATCGGCGGGGTCGCAATCGAGCGGATTCTGTTCAAGCCGCTGCATAACGCGTCGATCCTCAGTCAGCTCGTCGCATTCATCGCGCTTTTCAGCATCCTGAACAGCGCTGACGGCTATATCTGGGATTACACGATCAAGACGTTCCCGACCCCGTTCGGCACCAAGCCCCTGTTCGGCAGCGTCCTGATCGATGCCCATGAAGCCGGCATGATCGCCGTGACCGCGGTGCTGTTGGGGCTCCTTTATCTGTTCTTCCGCGGCACGCGGCTAGGGCTCGCGATGCGCGCCGCCGCCCACAACCCGGAATCGGCCCGCCTGGTCGGCATTCGGGTCGGCTGGATGACGGCGCTCGGCTGGGGCATCGCGGCGGCGATCGGCGCGGTAGCCGGCATGCTGATCGCCCCGGTCGTGTTTCTCGACCCAAACATGATGTTCGGCGTGCTGCTGTACGGTTTTGCCGGCGCGGTGCTGGGCGGGCTGACGAGTCCGGGCGGCGCGGTGCTTGGCGGCTTTGCGGTCGGCATCATCGAAAATCTGGCGGGCACCTTCATCCCTTATGTCGGCCGCGACCTGAAGCTGACCATCGCGCTGTTGGTGATCGTCGCGGTACTGATGGTACGGCCAGCCGGCCTCTTTGGTCGCAGCGCAGTGAGCCGGGTATGACGACGCCCCAGCAGGATACCGCAACACTCGCCGCCGCCGTCCCGACGTCCATCGCCCCGCCGGCGACACGCCCGGCGATCCGCCATTGGGTGATGGCCGGCGTTTTGCTGGTCGCGGTGGTGCAGCCCTTCCTTTTCCAGGGCTTCGTCGTCTTCCAGTTGACGGAGGTGATGATCTACGGGCTGGCGATCCTCGGCCTGAATCTGCTGACCGGTTTCAATGGCCAGTTCTCGGTCGGTCACGGCGCCTTTTACGGCCTCGGCGCCTATGTGACGGCGATCCTGATGCAGCGCTACGGCATCGCTTATTATTGGACCCTGCCGGCGGCGGGCGGCATCTGCTTTATCGTGGGCTTCCTGTTTGGGCTGCCGGCGTTGCGCCTGCAGGGTCTCTATCTCGCGCTCGTCACCTTCGCGGCGGCGGTGGCACTGCCGCAGCTCTTGAAATTCCATGGTCTCGAAAGCTGGACCGGCGGGGTGCAGGGCATCGTCGTCGACCAGCCGGACGCCCCGGCTTTCCTGCCGAT
Organism: Allostellaceae bacterium; assembly: GCA_049799535.1. Taxonomy (GTDB): domain Bacteria; phylum Pseudomonadota; class Alphaproteobacteria; order ATCC43930; family CGMCC-115725; genus AP-15. The sequence continues at coordinate 2,400 of JBARIB010000984.1, forward strand.
CGGCGCCGATCAATGGCTCTATTATTT
>JBARIB010000985.1:0-4652 GCA_049799535.1 Allostellaceae bacterium
AGATCACCGACCCGTGGGGTGACCTCGTCAACTACTTCCGCGATGCGAACCTAAGCCAGGTTCGGTATGCGCTGGTGCGCGACGCGCTCAGCCAGCAGGCACCCGACGGGCTGACAAATTCGGTGGCGAGGTGTCCGAATTAGGGCGATCAGCCGCGTCGGGCAATGGCCGAAAAGGGGCATGGGCCGCCGGTCTCGCCGACCCGAGCGAACGGCCGCTTTGGGGGGTGGAAGGCCGACCTTTGCCGGCTTAGAGCCGGATCGATGCCGTTGAGCCGAAACCGGTCATCGGGGTCCAAAAGGGCAGCCCGAACGGAAGTCGGCCGACATCCTGTTCCAACTGAGGCAAAGCGCTGATGCTTTTCAGGCCTCTGCAATTCGCGAAAGGTCACACCGAGTTCCGGCGGCCACCCGAAAATGCTTCACCAAAGTTTAATCCTGATCAATGCGGCCACGGGCGATCCGGCTTGAAAAAATTTGTCGGCTCACCAAGCGATTAGGCACATCAATCCGAGGAGCTGAAGCGATGAGAGGGACGAGGAAACGAGCCGCTAGAACGCGCGCACTAGGCGCGATGGCCGGTCTCACCCTTGTTGGGGCTTCAGCCATGTTGCCGGTGGGATCGGCGGTTGCTCGGAACTTGCCTACGGATTCCCTGGCCCAAGCAGCCCCAGCTCCCTCAAACACGGGCCAGGGCAGCCAATCCTCCGCGACCACGTCCACCCAGCCGCCGCGTGCACCGATCCAGGAGGTGGAGAGCAGGATAACCGACCTCCATCGAACGCTTCTGATCACTCCCACTCAGGAGCCCCAGTTCAAAGCGTACGCCGATGTCATGCGCGTCAATGCCCGGACAATCCAGTCTCTGTTCGACGAGCGGGCGAAAGAGACCGACATGAGCGCGGTCGGGAGGTTGCGTTGGGTCGCGCGGCTTACCCGGGCGCACGCCGACAATCTCGAAAAGCTCGTTCCGGTGTTCGAGGCGCTCTATCAGACATTGTCTGACCAGCAGAAAAAAGCAGCCGATACCGCTTTTGAGGAAATCCGCCAGCGACGCCCGGCCCAGCGGGCCCAATAACCCTTCGCACACTCCGGCCGATCTCCTGTCAGTGTTCTAGGGCTGGTAGCGACTTAACTACTGCAAGAGTCGAAACCGAATTTTGCCTCATAGCGCAGTATCGTAGGAGGGCCCGATGACCCAGGCCAAGATTCTACCGATACCCTTGCTTCTGCTTGGTGGTATCGCTCTTACCGCATGCACGCTCTCGACCGTCCAGCCGGCGGGCGCACAGTATATCTGTCCTGACGACTACTACTACTTGGAAGGCTATGGTTGTGCGCCATTACCATATTATTACAGCGAGCCGAATTACATCTATCCATATTCCGGATTCGGTTTCTTCTATGGTGGAAGTGGATGGGGCCGAAGAGGCTACTACTATGGCCACGGTGGCGGTTTTCACGGTGGCGGCGGCTCTCACGGTGGCGGCGGCTCTCACGGGGGCGGCGGTGGCGGCGGACACCGGTGAACAAGGTCTCTGCGGAGATGGTCGTGGCAATGGGCGCTCTCGGCGCAACTGCTGCTTCTCTCGGCTAATGACCGTCCAACCAGCTCGGCCGCTTCCGGAGCGGCCTCGCAAATGATGGCTTCTATAGTTGAAAAATCCAAAATCAATAACTAAGCGGAATATTGATCCTTGTTGCCGCGTAATAATGCAATAAACCGGCGGTCAAACGGGCCATTTGCCTTCTAATATTGTGAGCAGAGGCTGGGCGAGCGAGTTTTTCAACACAACCGGGCAAAACGGGTCGGGGGGGATCGCGGAGCGCCGATGACTGCTTCGGGTCGACGCGGTCTATCCGCGATTGGCGCAAGAACCGTAGCGGTGGGTGGACAGCCGACGTTCGCCGAAGCCAAGGTGAGCGGCGAAGTCGCGCCGCGGGCGGTCATTTTTCGGTCCGCAGGATCAAACCACCGGGTTCGCAAAGCTGATTTAGAAGGCGCGACTGATACTTATACACAGTTTATCTTTAGATCAGCCGCCATTGCCCATCGGGCTGCAAACAGCTGCTGAGCCTGTAATGCTGTGGCCCAACCGGCTTGCGCTTAGTTATCAACCTGGAATCGAGGGTCTCGCATTGCTGGCCGTTTCGCGTGAATTTCCTGACGAGCGCTATCTTGCCGGAATTCTGCGACTCCGGATTGCTCCACTTAGCGGTGGTGCCGACCGGCTTGCCGTGCACCTGCTCGTTGACGGTGTGATGGATAATGTCGAGGTCTTGCTTTGTCAGCTCGACATTGGCCTCGAGCCCAGGTCCCAAATATTGCGCCTGAGCTGGCAGCCAGGTGACCAGGGCAGCGCAGACTACGATCACTCTGACCGATGACGACATTGCTGTGCTCTGCGAATTATTGACGGAAGCGCGAGCCTATCGCGGGAAGCTGCCGCGCTGCTTGATCGAAGTCAACCGAAGAACCGGACTCCTACCAGCAGCTCGCCACCTAGCGCTCCAAGCCGGTTTGTCGCCCATCAGCAATGGGTCTGCTTCGGGTCGACAGCTGACCAACGTGCGACCCGCGAGATGTCTACCTCGCACAATGCGGAACGGTGTCATCCTGACGCACCGACCCAAAGAGCGAGAATGCTCGGTCGCTACGATCGGACACACGAGAGACCCGCCGGTCAGCGTCCGCCAGTCTCGTTCACCCTTCACCCACTCCGGCGAAATAGAGTTTGGGGTCGGCGGCGCGGATGTGGGCTTCGGGCAGGCCCAGTTCGCGGCGCACGAGGTTGGTGCCTTCGACCAGCGCGACGGATTTGTAATAGGCGATGCGGCGGCTGAGGCCCTCGCGGCCGAAGCCGCAATCGGTGGTGACGACGAGGCGCTCGGGCGGGATGTATTCGAGCGCCTTCCTGATCAGCGTAGCGTCGTGTTCGGCCGGATCGACGAGTGTGTTGCAGTGGTTGACGACGCCGATGCCGATCTTCTTGTCGGTCTGGTGCTTGGCGAAGAGCGGCAGGTCTTTGCCGTCATTGCTGGCGCATTCGAAGGTGATGACGTCGGCATTGAGCTGCAATAGATAGGGCAGGGCGCGTTCATAGCTGGGGACTTCCCAATAGACCCGCTGCTGATTGGGATTGCCCCAGCAGGTATGCACCCAGATCTCGGCATCGACGCCGGCCAGCTGGCGGTTGAAGGCTTCGGTCTGGAATTCGAGCTCGGCGTCGCTGCAGTCGGGCCGGGTCGTCAAACCATGATGGCGCGGCTCCTCGACCTGGATCACTGGGCAGCCGGCGGCGGCCAATTCGCGCAACTCGGCATTCATGATGTCGCAGAGATCGAGCACCATCGCGCGGTCGTCGGCGTAGTGTTCGTTCCACAGCATGCTGGCCAATGCCGGCGCACAGATCGCGCCGAACTTGACCGGCCGGTCGCTCAAGCGCTGCGCGATCTGCCACAATGCCGCGTATTCGAGAGGGCCGCGGCTCAGTTTTTCTTTGACGATTGCTGGCTGATAGGCCTCCTGCACTTCCCACAGGATCTTGCCGGGACGGATGTCGTGCCGCGCCATCCAGCCCTGCGAGGTGCTGCGATGGCCGTGAATGCCGCCCAGCCGCTCGATCGGATAGAAGAACCACGACTTGCCGCCGACCGCGAGATCGAAGCGGCTGTCGCCGTCCGTCACGATGTCGAGCCCCGCCGCTTCCTGCGCATTGATGATCGCCGCGACAGCGTCGAGATACTGCTCGCGAAACAGAGAGTCGCCCAAGGCCGCCTTGAACGAGCGTCCGTCGAGGCTCCTGTCGAACCATAACGGTCGCGGATACGACCCGGTGATCGCGGTCGGCAGCACCATGTCGCGCGTGGTTTTCAGCATCGTTCTCCCTCCCTCGATCCTTGCGACTGTATCAGATGCCTCCAATCCCTGCGAAGAAGAGCAGCGGTAAGTTGACTTTCGTCGGCACTGGCGTCAGCTAAGCGAACCGCGCTCGATCATCTGTGACTGGTCATGAACCGAAAAACGCGAGAGGAAAGGCTGAAGCAGGCTCAGCGCATCGTTGCCCGCTACGTCCCGAAAGATCGCGATCTGGTTGCCGAGCTCATCGCGGAGCGGCGGGCGGAAGCCGCTTCTGAATGTTCCGAAGCGGCGCGTGCCCACGCTGATCTCGTTGCTTTCGATCGGCAGATGCAGCACCAGGGCGACGAGTCGCCAGCATCTGACCACGACAAAGTCCAAGCGGCGGCACCATCGCAGACTAAATCCGAGGGAGGCGACAGATGAAGGATTTTGCGGGCAGGATCGCGGTCGTCACCGGCGGCGGCTCGGGCATGGGACGTGAGCTCGTCCGCCAGCTGGTCGCCGAGGCCTGCAATGTCGCGATGTGCGATGTCTCGGAAGAGGGGATGGCGGAAACCCGGCGGCTGTGCGAGGCGGCGGGGCTGCCGCAAGGCCTGCGCGTCACGGCGCATCTCGCCGATGTGTCCGACGCGGCGCAGGTCGAGCGATTTCGCGATGAGGTGGCCGAGCGTCACGGCACCGACAAGATCCATCTGCTCTTCAACAATGCAGGTATTGGCGGCGGCGGCAGCATGTTCGCCCATAGCCGCGACGAGTGGGAAAGGACCTTCAATATCTGCTGGGGCGGGGTC
>JBARIB010000986.1:0-2069 GCA_049799535.1 Allostellaceae bacterium
TGTCATTCCGCCGAACACGCAGTCCGGTCACCCGGCCTCCTCGACCGTGTCTCGCTACGAAGAGTTCCTGCGCAAGCTGATCGACAAGGTGCAGTCGAATCCGGCGTTATGGGCAAAGACAGCAATCCTCGTCACTGTCGACGAAGGTGGCGGCTATTGGGACAGCGGTTATATCCAGATCCTAGACGTCTTTGGCGACGGCACCCGCATCCCGCTGATTGCCGTTTCCCCCTTCGCCAAAAAAGGCGCGGTCGACCACACCTATACCGATCACGTCTCGATCCTCAAATTCATCGAGGCGAATTGGCGGCTCGCACCTCTATCGGCGCGCAGCCGCGACCATCTTCCAAACCCCATCCAGGACCGATCCGACGCGTACGTTCCGGCCAACCGCCCGGCAATCGGCGATTTGACGAGCCTATTCCAGTTCTAGTGGTGGTATGGCCCAGACGGACCACTCCCGATTATACACCCCAGGATCGGGATTGCTTCGTCGCTACGCGGCTCGCAATGACAATGACTTAGGTTGTCATTGCGAGCGAAGCGAAGCAATCTCGATCCACTGCTCCCGGTACCAAGCGTCTGATCTCCACCACTAGGGGAGTGTGGCGCGAGTGGTGGGGTCCGCTCGCGGTGAGCGCCGTCTCCACTGTGAATGCCGAGCGATCCGTGCGGCTGCCGGTGCGCACAATCGCCTCATGCGCCGCGGGCGCGGCAAACGCGTTCCAATTGGATCAGAGGTATCGGCATCCGCACGAGAGCCGGGACGTGCAGTGATCCAAGCCCGGCCCTCCTCTGCTTGAACGCTCGCGAAGACCCGTATTTTGCTGGGGATCAAGAAGCGAACCGCTTTTACGGTAAGCCCGACCCAGCCAATGTCGGTAACAATCGCGACCCGCTCGCAGCAGGAAGCTTGCTCCAGCCCAAGGTCGAGATCGTCCCATGCGGAACCGGGAAATCGCGAGTTGAGCTCGTAATAGAGCCGAATCTTCTCGTGCCGTTTTAGGGACCTCCGCATTGCCGGCAACAGGACATCCTGGCAATCCTGCATTGTCACCTTGCCCTTGGCGACGATGCCGACGACATTCTTGGGAAGGCCTTCGATGAGTTCGAGCATTGACGCCGCCTCAGAAAGCGACGCGCCACTTGGCTGTGATCGCCTGCTCTTGGCCTTTGCCGTTGGCGACGACGATGCGCTTGCCATACATGTACTGGATGCCGGTGGTGATGAACGCGACCGGGCTCCAGACCAGATTGATGTAGGTGTTCCACTGCTCCTTGGTCGCAGAGACGGCGGCGGACGGCCCGATCAGCTGATCGTCGATGTCTTGGTGGGCGATGCCGGCCACTATGTTCGTCCGCAGGTTTGGCAGCCACCAGTGCTGGTAGCCGCCCTGTGCGCTATATCCGAAGACCGGCTTGAAGATGACGTTCGACGCCGCCATCCCGCCTACGCAGCCCGGTCGTGGTGTCACGCATGCGGTCGCGACGGTGAAGTTGGTCGCCAGCGGAACGGCGTTGTTCCACCCGCCGCTCGAATAGTTGCCGATTCCTTCACCGGCAACGACACTAAAATTGAAACTGTCCTTCTGCCAGCCGAACCAGGCGGGCTTCACATTGCCACTGAAATGCCCGCCATAGCCGAGGTACTTCCGGGAGATATAATGGCCGTCGTTGACATCCATCGGGTTGATCAAGCCGGCGAAATCGACATGCCCCCAGGGTTGCGCCCAATAGGAGGCGAAGGTGATTTGCGGCGCGATGGCCCTGCCGATGGCGCCGTCGATTGAATTGCCCGCGCCGGTGCAGGGCACGCCATTGCAGATCGGGCCGACCGTCCCGGTGCCGGGGCCGCTCGGCAGCCCGCTGATATTCTGGTCGGACGATATGATCCCGGCCGGCGTCATCATGGCGGTCCACCCGGTTTCCGCCGAAACCGAGAAAGCGCTGCCGAAGGGGCCCGCCAGCGTGTAGCGCACCTGCGGGATGCGTTGGCCGCCGGTCGAACCCATGATGCCGCCAAAATCCACCGATTCGTTGTCGGCGTCGGAATCGGAGAAGTTCGAGAG